>NZ_JBEOVN010000282.1:0-7426 GCF_040295565.1 Streptomyces sp. NPDC002785
CACACCTACGAGCAGCGCGAGCACCACGACCGCCGTCACCGCGAGACCGACCACTGCCACTTGCGCTCCCCCGCCCGTCGTACGGCCTGTTAGGTTCTTCTTGCCCCGGCGCAGCACCAGCCAGCGCCCGTGCAGCAGCTCCTCGCGGGCCGGGGCGCTCTCGCCGTCCGTGACCTTGACGTTGTTCACGTACGCACCGCCCTCCTTCACCGTGCGGCGGGCGCCCGACTTGCTCGGCGCCAGGCCGACCTCCACCAGGAGGTCCACCAGCGGGCCGAGCTCGGTGACCTGCGCGTGGGGGACCTCGGACAGTGCGGCGCTCAGCGTCGCCTCGTCCAGCTCGCCGAGCTCACCCTGGCCGAAGAGCGCCTTCGACGCCGCGATGACCGCAGCGCACTGATCGGCACCGTGCACCAGCGTCGTCAGTTCCTCGGCCAGCGCGCGCTGCGCCGTCCGGGCCTGCGGACGCCCCTCCGTGACCTTCTCCAGCTCCGCCAGCTCCGCGGGGCTCTGGAAGCTGAGGATGCGCATGTACCGGGAGATGTCCCGGTCGTCCACGTTCAGCCAGAACTGGTAGAACGCGTACGGCGTCGTCATCGCCGGGTCGAGCCAGACGGCCCCGCTCTCGGACTTGCCGAACTTGGTCCCGTCCGCCTTCGTCATCAGCGGGGTCGCCAGCGCGTGCACCTCGGCGCCCGGCTCCAGGCGGTGGATCAGGTCGAGGCCCGCGGTGAGGTTGCCCCACTGGTCGCTGCCGCCCTGCTGGAGGGTGCAGCCGTAGCGCCGGTACAGCTCCAGGTAGTCCATGCTCTGGAGGAGCTGGTAGCTGAACTCGGTGTAGCTGATGCCCTCGTCGGACTCCAGCCGCCGGGCGATGGAGTCCTTGGTCAGCATCTTGTTGACGCGGAAATGCTTGCCGATGTCCCGGAGGAACTCGATCGCGGACATGCCCGAGGTCCAGTCCAGGTTGTTCACCATGACCGCCGCGTTCTCGCCCTCGAAGGACAGGAACGGCTCGATCTGGGACCGCAGCCGCGACACCCAGTTGGCGACCGTCTCCGGGTCGTTCAGCGTACGCTCGGCGGTCGGCCTCGGGTCACCGATCTGACCGGTGGCCCCGCCCACCAGGGCGAGCGGACGCAGACCGGCCTGCTGGAGCCGGCGCATGGTGAGCACCTGCACCAGATGGCCGACGTGCAGACTCGCCGCGGTGGGGTCGTAGCCGCAATAGAACGTGACGGGACCGTCCGCGAGAGCCTTGCGCAGTGCGTCCTCATCAGTGGACTGGGCGAACAGCCCACGCCACTTCAGCTCGTCGACGATGTCCGTCACGGTTCCGTGTCTCCTCAGCTACGTGTATCGAAAGGCAACAGTCAGTCTAAGGGCTGTCCCGTAATCCCTGACGGGCGCGCGGCGTCAGCTACGGCACCTCGCCGCGTTGTCGGAACGTCCGCATACATCCAGTATTCGGACGCCCCTCCGCCTTGCGATGCACCGCATCTGACGCCGCGCGCTGTCCCGCCAGGGATTACGGGACAGCCCTTAGGCGGGTCACACGCCCAGGCTCACCGAGCTCATGTTGAAGTCCGGGATCCGCAGCGCGGGCATGGCGGCCCGGGTGAACCAGTCGCCCCACTCGCGCGGCAGCGTCTTCTCCGTACGGCCCGCCTCCGTGGCCCGCGACAGCAGATCCACCGGCGACTCGTTGAACCGGAAGTTGTTCACCTCGCCGACGACCTCGCCGCCCTCGACGAGATACACCCCGTCGCGGGTCAGCCCGGTCAGCAGGAGTGTCGCCGGATCGACCTCCCGGATGTACCACATGCAGGTCAGCAGCAGCCCGCGGCCGGACGTCGCGGCCACCATCTCCTCCAGGGACTGCCCACCGCCGCCCTCCAGCACCAGGTTGTCGATCGCCGGCGCGACCGGCAGCCCGGTCAGCCCCGCCGTGTGCCGGGTGGTCGTCAGATGCTCCAGCCTGCCGTCCCGGATCCAGTCGGTCCTCGCCAGCGGCAGACCGTTGTCGAAGACGGAAGCGCCGTCCCCGGAGGCATGGGCGATCACGAACGGCGCCGACTCCAGGCCCGGTGCGTGCGGGTCGCTGCGCAGCGACAGCGGCAGCTCGGACAGCGTCTCGCCGATCCTCGTCCCGCCGCCCGGCTTGGAGAACACCGTCCGGCCCTCCGCGGCGTCCCGTGCCGTCGACGACCACAGCTGGTAGATCAGCAGATCGGCCACGGCGGTCGGCGGCAGCAGCGTCTCGTACCGCCCGGCGGGCAGCTCGATACGGCGCTCCGCCCAGCGCAGCCGCTGTGCCAGCTCCGCGTCGAGCCCGGCCGGGTCGACATCCTTGAAGTCGCGCGTGGAGCGGCCCGCCCAGGTCGAACGGGTCCGGTCGGGAGACTTGGCGTTGAGTTCCAGCGTCCCGTTCGGCTGGTCGTGGCGCAGCCGCAGCCCCGTCGACGTACCGAGGTACGTCGAGGTCAGCTGGTGGTGGGCGAAGCCGTACAGCTCACGGCCCCCGGAGCGGGCACGGGCGAAGGCGTCACCGAGTGCCGGGGCGAACTCCGCGAAGACGTCCGAGCCCGTCTCGGCCGGCGCGTCCATGAAACCGGGCGACGAGGGCACCCCGCCGACCAGCGGCTGCGCGTCCTCCGCCGGACCGGCCCCGCGCGCGGCGGCCTCGGCGGCCCGCACCAGCGGTTCCAGGTCGTCGGCGGTGACCGCGGACCGCGACACCACCCCGGACGCCGTGCCCTGCGCACCGTCGACGGTCGCGATGACGGTCAGGGTCCGCCCCCGCGTCACCCCGTTCGTCGTGAGCGCATTGCCGGCCCAGCGCAGATTCGCGGACGACTCCTCGTCGGCGATGACGACACAGCCGTCGGCGGTGGACAGTTCGAGCGCCCGCTCGACGATCTCGTGCGGCTTGCTGACGCGGCTCATCGTCCGGCCTCCTGCGTCGTGTTAAGACTGTGCTGTCCCGGGGGACGACCCCCGGACCCCCAGCCGGTTCCGTGGTGACCGCTCATCGTCCGGCCTCCTGCGTCGTGTTAAGGATGTTCACGCCTCGGAAGAGGGCGGAGGGGCAGCCGTGCGAGACGGCCGCGACCTGGCCCGGCTGAGCCTTGCCGCAGTTGAAGGCGCCGCCCAGGACATACGTCTGCGGGCCCCCGACCTTCTCCATCGAGCCCCAGAAATCCGTCGTCGTGGCCTGGTACGCGACATCGCGCAGCTGGCCTGCCAGCCTGCCGTTCTCGATGCGGAAGAACCGCTGCGCGGTGAACTGGAAGTTGTAGCGCTGCATGTCGATCGACCAGGACCGGTCGCCGACCACATAGATCCCGCGCTCCACCCCGCCGATCAGATCCTCCGTGGACAGCCCGCCCGGATCCGGCTGCAGCGACACGTTCGCCATCCGCTGTACGGGGACATGGCCCGGCGAATCCGCGTACGCGCAGCCGTTGGAACGGCCCAGGCCCGTCAGCTTCGCGATCCGCCGGTCCAGCTGGTACCCGACCAGCGTTCCGTTCTTGATCAGGTCCCAGGACTGCGCCTCGACGCCCTCGTCGTCGTACCCGATGGTCGCGAGCCCGTGCTCGGCGGTGCGGTCGCCCGTCACATTCATCACGGGGGAGCCGTACGCCAGCTTCCCCAGCTGGTCGAAGGTGGCGAACGAGGTCCCGGCGTACGCCGCCTCGTACCCCAGCGCCCGGTCCAGCTCGGTGGCGTGGCCGATCGACTCATGGATGGTCAGCCAGAGATTGGACGGGTCGACCACCAGGTCGTACGTCCCCGCCTCGACGCTCGGCGCCCGCATTTTCTCGGCCAGCAGCCCGGGGATCCGCTCCAGCTCGGCGTCCCAGTCCCAGCCGGTCCCGGTCAGGTACTCCCAGCCGCGGCCCACCGGCGGGGCGATCGTCCGCATCGAGTCGAACTCACCGGTGGTCCCGTCCACGGCGACCGCGGTGAACTGCGGATGCAGCCGCACCCGCTGCTGGGTGGTGACGGTGCCAGCCGTGTCCGCGTAGAACTTGTTCTCGTGGACGGTCATCAGCGAGGCATCCACATGCGCGACACCCTCGGCGCCCAGGAGCCGGCTGCTCCACTCGGCGAGCAGCCCCGCCTTCTCCTCGTCCGGTACGTCGAAGGGATCGATGTCGTACGCCGAGACCCAGGTCCGCTCACCGTGCACCGGCTCGTCCGCCAGCTCGACCTGCTCGTCGGAACCGGCCGCCGCGATCACCTTCGCCGACAGCTTCGCCATGGCGACGGCCTGAGAGGCCACCTTCGCCGCGGAGTCCATCGTCAGATCCACGCCGGACGCGAACCCCCACGCCCCACCGTGCACGACGCGCACCGCGTACCCGAGATCGGTGGTGTCCGAGGTCCCGGCGGGCCGGGCGTCCCGCAGCCGCCAGGACGCGCTGCGCACCCGCTCGAAACGGAAGTCGGCATGCACGGCCCCCAGCGCACGGGCGCGCGCGAGCGCCGCGTCGGCGAGGGCCCGCAGGGGCAGGGCCAGGAATGACTGATCTACCTCGTGGGCCACGAAGGGCTCCCCTCCTCTGATTGGTCCTGGCAGTGAATCATGGAGCGGACCGTCATCGGCCGGCTACAGGTTTCCCGGGTTTTGACTGTGCCGCACGGCAGTAGGCTGATCGTGATCGATGGCCGGGGGGGCCGGTAGCGATACCGACAGGCCGAAGCAGTACGGCAGGCAGCGGGGAGCACACGCGGCGATGGATGTTTTCGGGGTTCACCAGCTCGCTGGTCGGTGTGCGGGACCGCGAGATCCAGCGACACCTCGACGCGGAGCGGGAGCGCAAGGCCCTCTGGCCGGATCCCCGTGCGAAACGCTGATCGGGGCCGCTCAGGGCCTGCGCTTCCTCGCTCTCGATGAGCTGCACACCTAGCGCGGAAGACAGGGCGCGGACGTCGCGCTGCTGGTGCGCAGGCTCCGGGGCGCCTGCGCCGCGCATCCGTCAGAACTTGTCGGCAATCATGCCGGCCCGGAAGGCGGCCCACTCAGAGGCTGTGAAGCACAAGGCTGCACGCTCGGGGTTCTTCGAGTCGCGGACGGCCCTGGCACCGCCGGGCAGCTCCGCGATCTCGACGCAGTCGTGTTCCGCACCGCTCGCGGACGACTTGCGCCACATGGACTCGGAGAGGTCGTGGGCATACAGGTCTGCCTTGGGGCGTTTCACTTCCGGAGGCCTTCTTCCATCTCGGCGATACGCACGAGCGAGTCCTCCACCGGAAGAGCAGCGCCTTGAATGTGCTGGAACGCCAGTGCGTAAGGAGCTGTGTTCTCACCTTCAACGTATGCCGCCCCAGTCAGACTCTCCAGGACGACAACCTCCGACAACGGCTTGGCGAACGTGGCCAGACTGAACCCACCCAGCAGCCCTGGGTGGGCAGTTGGGGCCTTTTTTGCTGTGGAAAGTGTGCTTCGAGATGGGATTGTCGCTCACGGCGAGATGCTGACCGCATTGCGCCACCGTGAATGGCGCAACAGAGGCGCCCCTGTAGGGAGGTTCATGTGCAACTCACTCCCCGACCCACTGCCGCCCTAGGCCGCTTCGTTTAGATCACCGGACTCCGGCCCTGTGCGCGGCCCTGTGTTGTAATCCTCCAAACGGTGCTGGGGAGGGCCGATGAGACGCTTCAAGCGGTTGATGCAGCGTTCGACGGTGTTGCGTTGCCTATATGTCTCGCGGTCGAAGGCGTGTGGTCTTCCACCCTGGCTGCCTCGGCGTAGGCGGTGGCCTCGCTGGTCTGCTGGGACGGGGACCAATGCCCTGATGCCGCGCTTGCGTAGGTGCTCGCGGATGGGGCGTGAGGAGTACGCCTTGTCCGCCAGGACCACGGACGGCCTGGTGCGGGGACGTCCGCGTAGGCGTGGGACGCGCGGGCGGGTCATAACCTCGGTGAACGCTGGCGCGTCACCAGCTTGGCCGGCGGACGCCCTCCCGGCTTTGACCGCGAAATGTACAAGCGCCGCCACAAAGTCGAGTGCCGGATTGGCCTTCTGAAGCAGGCAAGAAGTGTCGCGACGAGGTACGGCAAACTTGCTGCCCGCTACGAGGCGACCGTGCAACTCACCCTCATACGAAATACGCTGTGACCGCACCTCATGCGCGATCACGCCATGGGCCGTCTGGCACCAGTGCGCCGAGCACGGCCAGCAACTGCGGCGGCTCAACCGGGTCTGGCAGCGAGCCCAGATCCGACCACGTGATCCAGACGTGGGTGCCCAGGTTGGCCTGCTCATCGGGGAGCAGACCGGTCCGCACGAGCGATGGTTGCTCGTCGGCGAACTGCGCAACGAAGAAATACTCCGTCCCGATGTACCGCTTGCCTTTCCACTGCACATCACGGTCGACTGGCACCGACCGATCAAGAACCGCAGCCGGGTCGAGTCCGGTTTCCTCGGCCAGCTCGCGTCGTGCCGCCACCAGCGGCGTCTCGCCCGGCTCAATGCCGCCACCGGGCGGCTCCCAGAGCCATGTCCCGTCGAACGGATCACGCCAGTGCAGAAGAAGCATGCGATGGGCAGCGTCCAGACAGATGACCCGGGCGGTGGGCCGGTGCGTTGTTTCCACCACCCCGACGCTATGCGGTGCTCGAAATGCCAATCAAGACTGGCTGTGCTGATCGACATCTCAAACACGCCCTGAGGTCACTACCTCGCCCCCACCCCCACCGGCTTCTCCCTCCACATGTCCGCCTCCCCGCGCAATTTCCGCGCGGCCCGGGGTCTCACGGAGGCGATGCTTATCGGCGCGGGCGTCACTCCTGACCTGGTCGACTCCGCCCAGCTCGTCCTCTCCGAGCTGTACGGCAACGCGGTTCACGCCTGCGGCGACTACGTCCCCCTGGTGGCTGAGGTCGAGTCGACAGCTGCCGGTGTCTGGGTCCGGCTCCACGACCCGGATCGGCACCGTTTCCCGCATCGGGCGGGGGTTCGACTCGACGACCCCGAAGCCGAATCCGGTCGAGGGCTGCCGCTCATGGACTTCCTCGCGCCCGGCTGGGACATCACACTGACTCCCGTCGGTAAGCAGATCTGCTGCCTGCTCCGGCATGGTCGCGGCTGACCGTACACGCCACCAATTACCGTATTGGCGTGCGATTTCGACGATTGTCAGTCCATCAGGGTAGTGTCCCGGTCACGCCGAGTTGACGGTCAACTTCGCAGACGGCGCCGTGCGTTGGGGAGATGGTGGATGGTCGGGCGCGAGTTGTCACCGGCGGATCACCAGGACAAGGAAATCCGTGTAGTTCTGAAGCGGCTCCTGGCCGTCGGTTGGATGTTGCGCAAGGAAGGGCACTGGGGGCGGTTGTACTGCCCCTGTGCCGGAGGAGGCTGTCTCACCATCCCGGTACCGGGTACGGCGAGGGATCCGGGGCGTGCGGCGCGCCG
>NZ_JBEOVN010000283.1:0-7388 GCF_040295565.1 Streptomyces sp. NPDC002785
ACCACGTGATCATTCCGGGGCCGTCGCCATGCCCGGAAGGCAGATCACGACCGTCACGCATCACGCATGATCAGCCACCCGACAGGCTCTCAGGGTGTGAGTGGGCTGGGCCACGTGCGGCCCGAGCGGGCGGGCGAGGGCGGGCGGTCACTGCATGGCTGCCACGATCAAGGTCAGCCTGACGGTCCGGCCACTACCCGGCGCTGACGATATGCGCATTCCTGCGACTCATGCCAGCAGACCACCGGCCACGCCGCAGAGGGTCGTTGCCTTTGTATCAGCCCGTTGCACCTCCATGAAGAGCTCGGCACTCCGTGCCCGAAGCATCTCCACCGACTCCTTCGACTCCTCACCCCCCGCGCGACACTATGGGTCCTGCGTTCCCGCACGGCGACCTCCTACGTTGAGGCTGGTGGCTTTCGAGGTCCACCTTGGCGGGGTGACGACGATGCTGTTGCTCGATGGAGGGCAACGGGCGCGAGCGTTCGCTCACACTCGGGCGACGCCCCGCTTCACCGATACCAAGCACTAGACCTTGTCCTCGCCGTCCGGCCGAGGGGCGGCCGGCGCGCCGCCGGCCTCGCGCACGGGCGGATTGGACGGTTCGAGCGGGAGCCTGGCCGCGAGCGCAGTTTGGGGACCAGTTGGGGACCACACGTCGTGCGCGATGGCGCACGACGGAGGCGGATGCGTACAACTGACGCCCGGGAAAAGGGATTAACGTCCAGAAAGCGCCCTTGGTCCTCGCTTCTGGGGTCAAGGGGTCGCAGGTTCAAATCCTGTCGTCCCAACTCGTATGAGTCGCAGGTCAAGAGGCGGCCGGCCGCGGCGCGCGCTGCGCTTCCCTCCGGCGCCGCCGTAGACCCATTACGCTGGGACATCTCTCACAAAACATTTCAAGCCGCGCAAAGAGGCGCGGCGCCCTACGGAGGCATGATGAGCCAGCAGCCGGTCCTCCTGCCCTACGCCGACCCGGCCTTCGTGGCTGACCCCTTTCCGCTCTACCGACAGCTGCGCGAGGACGGCCCGGTGCGGCGCGCGGTCATCGCCGGGGGCCTGGAAGCCTGGCTGGTCACGCGGTACGAGGACGGCCTCATGGCCCTGTCCCACCCGCAGCTGAGCAGCGACGTCCGCGATGCGTCGGATCCCCGGCTCATCGAGCGGCTGCCCACCACCGAACGCGAGTCCGTACTGCGCAACATGCTCCGCTCCGACCCCCCCGACCACACACGCCTGCGCCGCCTGGTCTCCAAGGCGTTCACCGCGCGCAGGGTGGCGGAGCTGCGGCCCCGCGTCCAGGAGATCGCCGACCGACTGCTCGACGAGATCGTGCCCGCCGGTCGCGCCGACCTCATCGAGAGCTACGCGCTGCCGCTTCCGGTCACCGTGATCAGCGAACTGCTCGGGGTACCCGTGGCCGACCGGCACGACTTCCAGCAGTGGACCGACGACATGGTCCTCCGGGGGAACGAGCCGCCGGACCCGGCCAGGGTGGACGGGGCGTGGCAGCAGATGCGCTCGTACCTGACCAAGCTCCTGGAGGCCAAGCGAGCCCGGCCCGGGGACGACCTGCTCAGCGCGCTGACCGTCGCCAGGGACGAGGAACAGCGGCTCGACGAGGACGAGCTGATCGCCATGGCCTTCCTGCTGCTGGCGGCCGGATACATCACCACGGTCAACCTGATCGGCAGCGGCATCGCCGCACTGCTCGCCCACCCCGACCAGCTTCGGATGCTGCGGGACGACCCGGCGCTGCTGCCGGGCGCGATCGAGGAGTTCCTGCGCTACGACGGGCCGGTCAACCCCGGCATCGCCAGGTTCGCGCGCGAGGACGTCACCATCGCCGGGGTGAACATCCCGCGCGGCGCGACCGTGCTGGTCGCCTCCGCCATCGCCGACCGCGACCCGCAGCACTTCCCCGAACCCGACCGCCTGGACATCGCCCGGCAGGACAACGCCCACCTCGCGTTCGGGCACGGCATCCACTACTGCCTGGGTGCGCCGCTGGCCCGGCTGGAGGGCCAGATCGCCATCGGCACCGTCGTGCGCCGCCTTCCCGACCTCGCCCTGGGCGTGTCCCCGGACGAACTGCGGTGGCGGCCGGGCGGATTGCGCGGCCCCGAACACCTGCCGGTCACCTTCACATTCGATGACGCCACCGCCGGCAGTCGTTCCTGAACTACGTGCCGGCCGGTGGGGCGTCCCAGAACAAACAGCATCGACCGGACGCGTTGCGCGTCCTTCGCTCAGAGCGATCGGGCGAGCCGGAACCCGAGGTCGTCGATACGAAAGGTCGGGTGACTCTTGCGGCGGCACGACGCCCGGCATCCTCGGGGGCGATCGTATCCACCTCCGCCACGGAACACGCGGTACGGGCCGTAGACCCGGGGATCGTAGACATCCCAGCACCACTCCCACACGTTGCCGATCATGTCGTGGAGGCCCCACGCGTTCGGCGCCTTGGTCGCGACATCGTGCACCTCGCCGCCGGAGTTCCCGCGGTACCAGGCGATCTCGTCCAGCTCTCCGTAGCGTGCACCCGAGGTCCCGGCCCTGCACGCGTACTCCCACTCCGCCTCGGACGGGAGCCGATAGCCACCGGCTTCCCAGTAGCAGACCACGTCCTGTCCGTCGGGGTCGTCGCCGATCGAGTAGCAGGGTTCGAGTCCAGTCGTCTGCGAGAGCAGGTTGCAGAACCGAACGGCCTCCTTCCAGGAGACCTCGGTCACCGGTGTCCTCGGCCCCGCCGAACTCGCCGGCGCCTCGCCCCGAACGGCGCGGTACAGCTCGCGGGTCACGGGATGCGGCGCCAGCCGGAAGGCTCCGACCTCGACGTTCCAGTTCGTCTTCGTGCCCTCGTCCCGCAGGGCGATCTCCCCGGCAGGGATGCTCCTCATGCCCGCGGCGATCTCCTGTCGGAGTGTCGATTCAGGGCTCATCGCAGCTCCTCATGTGTGTCGGCGTACAAGGCCGACGTACTGACTGTCAGCAGCCCCGGCGGGCGGCTCATACGTCTGGACTTTCGAGAAGTGACGATACCGACCGGAACGCAACGGCAGCGCACAGCAGTTCGGGTTGTCGGCGCCCGAGTCCGTGCCACCTGTGACAGCGCCGCGTTTGCTCCGGCTGCCTGCTGTCGCCCGGTGCGGCGGCCACCGGCTCGGCTGAAGCCGACTCCGCCTACGAACCCCAGGCACATGGTTGAAGGGTCAAGGCTGCGAGCCGTCTTTGGTGGCTGAGACGGTCAGCCGGTGCGCGGGAGGGTGCTCGATCGAGAGATCCGGGCGCCACGCCGCGAGTACCTGCGCCGAGGGACCGAACAGCGGACCCGGCAGAGCGTCGAGCCCGGTCCACTGCCAGATGCTGATCAGATGGGGCTCGGTCACCTGCGGGCTTCCTGATTCCAGGGTCACCAGGGCAGCCATCGACACACGGTTGATCCCCGCGACCACGTCATGGAGCATGGCGAAAACCGTCACGCTCTCCACGTCGACCTCCAGCCCCGTCTCCTCGCGGAGCTCGCGGACGGCCGCCGCGGCGATGGACTCATTGGTCGGGTCGACCTTGCCGCCGGGAAGCTCCCAGGTTCCGCTGTGGTGCCTGCCGAGCAGAACGCGCCCGTGGGCGTCCTGCACGATGACGCCCACCCCGAGCGCCGCCTGCGCCAGCGGGGGACGGGCGTTGCGGGAGGGGGTGTTCGTGGGGGCGGTGTCCATGGTGCTCCTTGCGGGTGGGCATGGGGTGTTACGGGCGCGAGGCCTCGGCATTCCGAGGTACCCGGAAGCCTACGTACCACCGAGGGCGGACCCGCCGAAGGGGCCTGCCGCCCGGCGGAAGCCCGGTGTTCGCCGCGGCCGGTCAGCTGCCGTGGCGGGTGAGCCGGCCGTAATCGCTCGCACACCTGCCCGGATGGATCCGGCTCGTCGCCCCGCTCAGGTCCGTGAGCCGCTTGATCCGCCACTGGACGGTCCGCGCCCCGAGAGCGAGTTCCTTGGCCACGCTCGAATCGGTGAGCCCGGTCAGTAGCAGCGACAGGATCTGCAGATCGACGGCGTCGGGGCCCGGCTCCCGCGCCATCTCGGCCTTGTTGCCGCTGCTGTGGATTGCTACGGCTGGGACGCGAAGCCGGCCGACAGCTCGCCCGCCCGGCGGGGGCGTACACCCTTTCGCTTCGTCTTCGACAAGGCGGGCGGGGACAAGGGCCGTGCGCCGCCGAGGGAGAACTGGAACTCTCCGGCGGTGAAGGTCGTCCGCTGACCGTGCCGGTGTCCGCTCGTCCTCGACGCAGGAGAGCGGGCGCCGACCGCAGCGACTGCCCTCGCCAGATGCGTGGTTCGGGTCGTCAGACGGTCAGACGCAGCGATGTCGCCGAGATACCGAGCCGTACCGTCTGACCCCATGTCAGCTCCAGCGCGTCCGTCTCCATCCCGTCGCCGAAGACCACTACCCGGTCGGACTCCACGGTGAGCCTCAGCCCCTGTTCGCGCCTCAGTTCGCCCGCGACCAGCTCGGTACCGGTCGTCGGTGATGGCCAGGCCTCGCGGACGAACCAGAGCAGCCGCGGGTCGGTGGGTGCCGGGAGCCGCAGGGCGCTGTGGCGTTCCTGCCACAGTGAGCGGAGCCAGCCCGTGGCGCCGGTGCCCGTGCCGACCAGGACGCCGGACGAGGCCTGCGGTTCGGTGGGGGCGTCGGGCGCGTCGGGGCCGAGCCGGTAGCGGGCGGTCTGGTGGCCGGGCGGGCCGAGGTAGATCTCGTTGAGGGCGAGGAGGCGCTGGGTGTCGTCGGCGACCGCCTCGACCATGGTGAGTTCGTCCGCCGTGCCGCCGGGTGATGCGGCCGCCCGGAGCAGAGCGGCCGCATCGGAGGGCCGGTGACGTACGAGCACGCCCGGATTGCGTCCGGGGTCGGCGTCGATGCCCACGACGGGCTGGCCGGAAAGATACTTGGCGGCGTTGGCGACGAGTCCGTCCTGTCCGACGACGACCACCACGTCCTCGGGCGCGAACAGAAAACGGTCGAGATCGGCGCGCTCCACCCGCGACTGACGCCACTGGAGCGGTACGGCCGCCGCCACGTCGGCGAGCGACTGCCGGGTCTGCCGGTGTCGCAGAGCCACTTCGTCGATGGACCGGCCACGGCTGGAGAGGAAGAACGCGGCCTGGCCGTGCGTGCCGTGCCGGGCCAGCAACTCCTCGTACTCCGTGGTGCGGTGGACCAGTACGGCACGCGGGGCGAGGCTCATGCCCGGGGCTCCGGGCCGGTCCTGCCGAGCTTGCTGAGCAGGCCGGTCAGGACGTCGGGGGAGAGGGTGAGGCTGTCGATGCGTGGCAGGTTCTCGGCGAGCCTGGTCGCTGCCAGGGCGTGCAGGGTCGCGGCGTCCACCTCGCCGTGCACCCGCAGCCAGGCCGCCTGGGACTTTGCGCGTGCGGCGCCGACCTCGCGTGCGGCTTCGGCCTCGGCCCGGGCCAGCCGCACCTTGCGTGCGGCCTCGGCCTCGGCGCGTACCCCGTCGGCCGCGGCGTTCTCCTCAGCCTCGCGGCGACTGTTGGTTCCACGCTGCTCGACCAACTGCTCTTCGCGGCGGGCCAGTTCGATCTGGCTGGCGAGCTCGTTCTCGGCGATGGTCCGTTCCCGTTCCACGGCCACGGCACGGCGCTCGTAGGTGGCCCGGTCGGCCTCCTGCTGGATCTGCTCGCGGGCGGGGGTGCGCAGCGCGCGCTCCACCTCGGCCTCGGGACGGATGGCGACCACCCGCACCACGACCACATCGATACCGGTGGCGGGCAGCCGGGGTTCGGCGGCGAGCCCCGCCGCGACCCGGTCGCGTACCGATGCGACTCCGTCCACCAGAGCCTGGGCCAGTGCTGTCCGGGCCAGCACGTGCAGGGTGTGCTGCTGGGCGGTCTCCGTGAGCAGCGTGGCGATCTGCTCCAGTGGTGCACCGCGCCAGACCCCGGTGTCCGGGTCGACGGAGAAGTCCAGGCGGGCGGCGGCCTCGGCCGGGTCGCTGATCCGGTACGTCACCGTGGCCTGCACGGTGACGTCCTGGAAGTCGGACGTGCGGGCATGGAAGGCCATCGCCAACTCCCGGTCGTTGACCGGCACTTCCGAGAGTGCGGCGGTCAGTGACCGGTACCAGAAACTCAGCCCCGGCCCGTCGTGGGCGAGCCGGCCGCGCTTGTGGTGGCGGATGTGGGCCGTGGGTGCGGAGCGCAGATGGCGCCAGCCGAAGCGCCTGGTGATGTCGGCCATGTCGGAATCCCCCTTGTTCTCGTCCTAGAGACGATAAGGGGGTGGGTTTGATATCGTCAAGGGGACGAGAATGGTTGCCCGGGCGTGTGTCCGCCCTCGGTGCGCGCCGCCGGCGCACCGTCGCCCACCGCAATTCCCGCTTCTCGGCTGCCCTGTCCGCCCTTGGAGGCGACAAACCTGGCCGGCACCTCACCCCCGCCGTGCACCGCCAGATCGGCCCCGCTGACGTACGGAGCCAGACCACCCGCCAGATACAGGCAGGCGCGTGCCACATCGTCCGGTACGGCCATCCGTCGCATCGGAATCACGGCGGCCACCGCGGCGCCGCCGTCCTCCCCGTACACCGGTGCGGCGCTCTCGGTGCGGATCAGTCCGGTGGTGATGTGGTTGACGCGCACCTTCGGCGCCCATTCGAGAGCCAGTGCCCGGGTCAGTGTGAGCAGTCCGGCCTTCGCCGCCGCATAGGCGGCGGTGCCGGGCTGCGGGGTGTGCGCGCAGACGCTGCCGATGTTGATGACCGAGCCGCCGTCGCTCTGGCCCTGCATGATCCGGTTGGCGGCCTGCGCCACATAGA
The DNA here is from genome assembly GCF_040295565.1 of Streptomyces sp. NPDC002785. Classification (NCBI taxonomy): domain Bacteria; kingdom Bacillati; phylum Actinomycetota; class Actinomycetes; order Kitasatosporales; family Streptomycetaceae; genus Streptomyces; species Streptomyces sp. NPDC002785. The sequence continues at coordinate 6,827 of NZ_JBEOVN010000283.1, forward strand.
ACGGGGCCAGCAGGTTGAGCGCGACGATCTTCTCCACGAAGCGCGGCGAAGCGGTGGCCGCGTCGGCATCGGGGGAGCCCCCCGCGTTGTTGACGAGCACATCCAGCCGTCCGAACCGTTCCACCGCCGTGTCGACCAGTGCGGCGGCGGCCGCCGGGTCGCGGACATCGGTCGCGCGGAAGTGCGCCTGCCGGGTGCCGCTTCCCGGCGGTTTCGGCGGTTCGTTGCGCCCGCAGACCAGCACATCCGCACCGGCGGAGAGGAAGGCCTCGGCGATCGAGGCGCCGATACCCTTCGTGCCGCCGGTGACGAGCACTGCCCGTCCCGTGAAGTCGATCGGATTGCCGATGTCCATGGTCCGCCTTTGCTGGGGCCGAAGTGTGCGCTGATCGGTTCGGTAAAGCTACCAATCGTTTGTTTGATGGAACAGTCGTCGCTTGGCCTGGCCGGGCGGCCGGCAGGGAAACTCGAGCGGCCGGGGGGTGCCCGAAGAGGAAACCCCCCCCCCCCAGGTGGGGGGGAAAAAAACACAAAAAAACACCCAACCCAACCCGCGACGGAA
>NZ_JBEOVN010000284.1:0-7262 GCF_040295565.1 Streptomyces sp. NPDC002785
GTCCTTGATGGCGCGGCCGGCCGCCCCTGGACCTGGCTGGAGAGGACGGCTGGACACCGCCCGACACCGGATGGAGCGCTTCGGTGACCTCGGCGGCACCAACACCGCGGAGGCCGTGCGCCCGCGCTACCGGGCCCACGACCGGGTACTGATCGTCACCGACGGGCAGGCGTCGTTCTCGTACGCCGCGAGATGCCACCGCGGCCCTGCCGTCCACCGTGCCCGTCCACACCTGGAACCTGGCCGGATACCGGGTCGGGCACGCCCCGTCAGGAGGCGGGGACCGCCACACCTTCGGGGGTCTTTCGGACGCGGCGTTCCGCATGGTGCCGCTGCTGGAAGCGGGCCGGGACGCCCGCCGGCCCTGGAATCGCTGATTACGAATCCGGCATCAGTACGCCGCCAGGAGTGGACGGGCATGGCGTCGGGCGTTCTCAGGGCGCATACTCAAGGTAATGAAACAGTCAGCCGGATCCCGGCGCCACCTGCCTTCCAGTCCCTTCAACCGCCCGGCCCAGGCGGCCCCACCGGTCGAATTGTTCGATGTGGGCGACAGGGTGTCGCACGACCAGTTCGGACTCGGTCGCGTCCTTGCGGTCGAGGGCGACAACGACGCAGTGCTCATCGACTTCTCGGGGCGACAGGGGAGGATCCTGAGCCCGTACTCCAAGCTGACCAAGCTCTGAGAGAGGCGGCGAGCACGCGCAGCGTCCGCGCCCCCCGTCATGCTCTCCGGCTTCAGGGGCACCTGGCATTCACAGGTGCCCCTGAAGCCGTGTCGGAAGGCTTTGCGGGGTTACAGCGCCTGGGCGGCGGGCTTCACCATGCCTCGGACGGTGCGCGACTTCACGAAGTCGCCCATGGCCGTCATCTCCCACTCGCCGGAGAACTGCTTGATCAGCTTGGCCATCATCACGCCGGTCTGCGGCTCGGCGCCCGTCAGGTCGAAGCGGACCAGCTCCTCGCCGGTGGTGGCGTCGATCAGCCGGCAGTAGGCCTTGGCGACCTCGGTGAACTTCTGGCCGGTGAACGAGTTGACCGTGAAGACCAGACCGGTCGCCTCCGCCGGGATCCGGCCCAGGTCGACGACGATCACCTCGTCGTCACCCGCGCCCTCGCCCGTGAGGTTGTCGCCGGAGTGCTTGATCGCGCCGTTCAGGATCGAGAGCTTGCCGAAGTAGCAGCTGTCCAGGTGGTTCCGGTTGGGGCCGTAGGCGATCACCGAGGCGTCGAGGTCGATGTCCTTGCCGCGGAACGCGGGCTCCCAGCCGAGGCCCATCTTGACCTGGGAGAGCAGCGGTCGGCCGCCCTTGACCAGGGAGACCGTCTGGTTCTTCTGGAGGCTGACCCGGCCCTTGTCGAGGTTGATCTTGCCGGAGGCGGCGGGCGCGGGAGCGGCGGGCGCGGGAGCGGCGGGCGCGGGAGCGGCGGGCGGGGCCGGAGGCGCGGCGATCCGCGGGTCCACCGGGGCGGCGGCGGGCATCGGGGGTGTGACGGGTGCGGTGGCGGGCATCGGGGGTGCGACGGGCGCGGCGGTGGGTTCCTCCTCGACCGAGACGCCGAAGTCCGTGGCGATACCGGCCAGTCCGTTCGCATAGCCCTGGCCGACCGCGCGGGCCTTCCAGGCTCCGTTGCGGAGATAGACCTCGATGACCACGAGCGCCGTCTCGGTGCCCAGCTGGGGCGGGGTGAAGCTGGCGAGCACACTGCCGTCGTCGGCGTTGCGCACGGTCGCGGTGGGTTCGATGCCCTGGAAGGTCTGGCCCGCCGCATCCGGGCTCGCGGAGACGACGATCTTCTCGATGCCGGACGGGACCGCGGTGGTGTCCACCACGATCGCGTCCGGTGCGGTGCCGCCGCCGGAGCGATAGGTCACGCCGGGGCCGGCGGGCTGGTTGTAGAAGATGAAGTCGTCGTCGGAGCGCACCTTGCCGTCGGCGGTGAGCAGCAGGCCCGAAACGTCGAGCCGCACCGGTGCGGAGACGTCCACTGCCACGCGGGCGGCGGAGAGCGGGATGTTCGAGCCGGGGGTCATAGCGGTCATGCACGGGGTAACGAACGACCAGGCTTTGCCGTTCCCTTACCTTCACCCGCCTTGGCGCACTCTTGGCGCGGCCGGGCCGGGCCGGCCGGGCCGGGCGTGCACGGCGCCAGGTGTACGGCGCATGCCGTATGTCCGCGAAGTTCTTTTGCTCGGGCGATCCCGGCCACGGCATCCAGCAGATCAACGCCGAGCCGGTGCGCGGCCCGGCCGCGGAGCGGAGGACCGAGCGGGCTCCGGTCAACCAAGCCCCACGGCCGGACGGTGTGGTCGTCATGGCCGGTGACCACGACGGTCCGGCCCACGACCGGCTCGGCCGCCACCGCCCACACGGCCCTCCAGTGCCCTGGTGACGACGGGCCCCAGCGAGACCCGGACAGACCGGAGCCGCCGGGCGAAGGAACGCGGCGCGGATGTCGATGCTGGTGAATGCTTCGCCGGGCCGCATCAGGGTTGAGCGGGCCGTCCCGCGCCGAGGCGGGGGGCGGGCGGCGCGGCGATCACGGGCCGGATTCCGGCAGCCGGGAGCCCGGCCGCCGCGCCTGCCCTTCTCACCCCTTGAGCGCCGCCTTCATCATCTTCTGGGCGATCGGCGCCGCCAGACCGTTTCCGCTGACCTCCGAGCGGGCCGCGCCCGAGTCCTCGACGACCACCGCCACCGCGACTTCCTTGCCGCTGGAGTTGTCCTTCGCGTACGAGGTGAACCAGGCGTACGGAGTCTTGCTGTTGTCCACGCCGTTCTGCGCGGTGCCCGTCTTGCCGCCCACCTCGGCACCGGCGATCCGGGCGTTGGTGCCGGTGCCCTCTTCGACGACGGTCACCATCGCGCTGCGCAACTGCTCGGCGGTGGACTGCGAGACGACCCGCTTCGTATCCCCGTCCGCGAAGTCCTGCAGCGCATTGCCCTTGGAGTCCGTCACCTCGGACACCATGTGCGGTGCGGCCAGTTCGCCGCCGTTGGCGAGAGTGGCCGAGACCATGGCGACCTGCAGCGGCGTCGCGGTGACCTCGAACTGGCCGATGCCCGTGAGAGCCGTCTGCGGCTTGTCCATGCCGGACGGGTAGACGCTCTTGGCGGCCCGTACCGGCACATCGAGCTTCTCCGTGTTGAAGCCGAACTTCTCCGCCATCGCCCTGACCTTGTCCTGGCCGAGGTCGGCGGCGACCTTCGCGAAGACGTTGTTGCAGGAGTACTGGAGCGCGGTGCGCAGCGTGGCGTTCTCGCAGGGCGCCGAGGCGCTCTCGTTCTTCAGGACGGTGCTGGTGCCGGGCAGGGTGTACGGATTGGGACTGTCCGTGCGCTCGTCGACGGAGCCGTACAGTCCGTCCTCCAGCGCCGCGGCCGCCACCACCAGCTTGAATGTCGAACCCGGTGCCAGTGGCTGCCGCAACGCACGGTTGACCAGCGGCTTGTCCTCGGCGTCGAGCAGCTTCTTCCAGGCGTCGCCGTCCGCTGTCCCGCTGATCGTCGACGGGTCGTACGAAGGGGTGGAGACCATGCCCAGGATCTGCCCGGTCTTCGGGTCGATCGCGACCGCCGCCCCCTTGTCGTTGCCGAGCGCCTCGTACGCCGCCTTCTGCACATCCGGGTCGATCGTCGTCAGGACGTTGCCGGGGGAGGCCTGCTTGTTCGTCACCACGTCCATCGGATTCTTCAGCCGGTCGTCGGTGCCGTCGAGCACATGGCTGTAGATCCCTTCGAGCTGTGTGGCACCGTACGCCTGCGAGCTGTAACCGGTGACGGCCGCATAGAGCTCGCCCTGCGTGTAAGTGCGCTTGTACGCGAGATCGCTGCCCACCGTCCTCTTCGATCCGGTGACCGGGTTCCCGGCCACGATGATGTCGCCGAGCGGCTGCGCGTACTGCGCGATGGTGTTCCGCCGGTTGTGTTCGTCGTCTGCGAGCGCCTTTGCCTGGTACGCCTGCACCCAGGTCGCCCGCACCAGCAGGGCGAGGACCAGCAGCAGACAGAAGACCGAGGTGTGCCTGATCGTTTTGTTCATCCCACGGGAGGGACGAGCGGGGCGCTGCGGGGCGTTCCCGGTTGTGCCGCTTCTCACCGATTCCTCATGATCGGCCAGGCCTGCCGGGGGCGATGAACCCCGACTCGTACGCCGCGATCACCGCCTGGGTGCGGTCCCGCGTGCAGGTCTTCGCGAGCACCGCCGCCACATGCGTCTTCGCCGTCGCCGTCCCCACCCGCAGCCGCCCGGCGATCTCCGCGTTGGTCAGTCCCGCCGCCATCAGCCGCAGCACCTCCGCCTCCCGGTCGGTGAGCCGGGCGGCCCACGGCGGCAGGGGGGACGCCTGCCGGCTCGCGTACTCGGCGGCGAGCGCCCGTACCGCCGACGGAAACAGCAGCGAGTCGCTGCGCGCTACCAGCCGCACCGCCTGCACGAGGTCCTCGGCCGCCGCGCGCTTCAGCAGGAACCCCGCTGCTCCGGCGACGAGCGCGTCGTACACATAGGAGTCGTTCTCGAAGGTGGTGACGACGACGATCCGCGGGGGCGCGTCGAGCGAGCCGAGGATCTGCTCGGTGGCGCGGATGCCGTCGATCTCCGGCATCCGCACGTCCATCAGCACCACATCGGGGCGCAGCTCACGCACCACGGAGACGGCCTCCGCGCCGGTCGCCGCCTCGCCGACGACCTCCAGGTCGGGCTCTGCGTCCAGGATGACGCGCAGCGCCGTACGCACCATGCGCTCGTCGTCGGCCAGGACCACCCGGACCGTCGTGTTCATCGGTTCTCCTCGGGGGTGTGCAGGGGGAGCCTGGCGGTCAGCCGCCACACGCTGGTGCCGCCGTGCGGTCCGGCTTCCGTGCAGCCGCCCAGCAGTACGGCCCGTTCGGTGATGCCTCGTAGTCCGCGGCCGCCCCCGGGTCGTACCACCGGTGGCAGGTCCGGCAACGGATTGTCCATGGTGATCGCCAGCTCCTCCCCGTCCACCCTGATCCGCAGCTCCACCGGCGCCCCGCGCACGCCGTGCCGCAGCGCGTTGGTCAGTCCCTCCTGCACGATCCGGTACGCCTCCCTCGACACAGCGGCCGGGACCGTGCCGGTGTCACCCTCCACGACGCACGAGACGGGCACCCCGCAGCGCTCCAGCAGCCCGTTCAGCGCGTCGAGCGCCGGTCCCGCCGCCCCGGGCCCGCCGTGCTCCTCGCCGTTGCGCAACAGGCCGAGCACCCAGTCGAGTTCGCCGACCGTCCGCCGGGTGGTCTCCTCGATCGCGGCCAGTGCCTCGCGCACGAACTCCGGGTTGCTGCCCAGGACTTTGCGGGCCGCGCCCGCCTGGAGGGTGACCGCGCTCAGCGCATGACCGACCGAGTCGTGCAGTTCCCGGGCGAGCCGGTTGCGCGCCGCCAGATCGGCCGCTCGGCGTTCCGCCGCCGCCAGCCGGTCCTCCGGGGTCGGGCCCAGCAGCACCGGCGCCCGGTCGGCGAGGAGCGCCCCCGCCAGTGCCGCGCAACCGGCCAGCGTAGCGAGTATCGCGGCCCCGGCGAGTGGGGACAGGGCGAGGATCCATGGCCGGTCGAGGCCTTCGGGCAGGTCGAGAACACGGGAGTTCCGTACCGCTTCGGAGAACGGCAACATCATGACGGCCACCGCGTACGGTGTCAGCGCCAGCGTCATCCCGCTGATGATGCTGCCGAGCGCGAGATGCAGCGTGTACCAGCCGGCGGTCCGGACGCGCGCCTGCCGCGTCCTCGCGGGACCGTCGGCGAGCGGCCGGTCATGGGGGATGCCGCACAGCGCGCGGGCCGTGGCCACCGACAACGGCCGGGCCGGTGCGAAGAGCGTGGTGACCGCGACCATGGGCAGGGCGTACGCGAATGCGGTCAACTGGTTGGCGGGATCGGAGAAGAAGTTCGTGCCGGGTCGGTGCGAGCCGACGATCACCAGCCCGACCAGGAAATACGGCATCAGCAGGGCGCCGCCGATGATCAGATGCAGCCAGCGCAGCCGGGCCCGCCGCCCGAGCAGCGGCGTCACGTGCCGGAGCCGGACGGCCTGGCGGGCGGTGCCGCCGCGAACGAGCCCGACGACGAGGAGCCCGACGCAGGCGCGGCCGAAACCGCCGTGCGTGGCTCCGATGGGTGCGGGTCCGAGGGGTGGGAGGCCCGCACCGCCGCGCGTTCCGAGAAGAAGTACGCGCCGAGGGTGACCACCAGCGTCCCGATCAGCATCTGCACAGCGTATGTCAGCATCATCGCGGCAGTGGGCTGTTCGGTGGCGTCCTGAACCCCGCTCAACGAGGCGATGGCCAGCCAGCCGCCCCAGCAGGCCGTGGCTCCGGAACCGCCCCAGGACAGGGCGAGCGGCACCGCGAGAGGCAACGTGGAACGGCGACTGAAGGCGAGCAGCAGCACCCCGGCGACAGTGGCGGCGACGAAGAACACGGCGATCGCTTCCATGACGCGGAACCCGGCGTTGCGTTCGGCGATCCGGCTCGCGTCGAGCCCCGTGGCCGATCCCGTGGCCCAGAGCAGATGCATGGTGCCCGGTACGAGGGTGAGCAGCGAGGCGGCGGTCGCGGCGAGACGCTGGGCGGGACCGGTGGGGCTCCTCGGCAGATCCCTCAACGCGCCCTGCCAGAGGTGGCCCCAGCGGTCCCTGGCGTACAGCGCGAAGAGGGCGCCGAGGGTGAGGCCCTGGACGATGAAGCCCGTGTAGACGACGCCGAAGACCCACGTGTCGAGGAAGGGACGCGAGGCATGTCCGGAGCCCTGGACGTCGCCGCCGGCCAGGCCGACGAGGAGCTGCGACGGGTACCCGGCCATGATCGGCAGCAGCAGCCCGGTGGCCACCCACATCGGCAGGATGAGCACCCAGGCGGGAACCCGCCGTCCCCATGCCTGGGTGAGCAGCAGCGCGATGACCAGGACTGCGCTGTCCATCAGGAGCGTGGCGCCGTTGAGGGCGGCCATCGTGGTGCGGTGGTCGAGCAGCGGACTGCCGTCCGGCACGCCGAGGTGACTGCCGGAGATCCAGGCGGCCTTGAGGGCCATGTACGGAAAACAGGACGCGATGGTGACGGTACGGAGCACGGAGCGGGCGGTCCGCCGCGTCGTGACGGCGGCGGGTGCGAGCGGTGTCTGTGTCATCGCACCCATGCTGCCGCGCGGCCCGCGCCCGCACGTCGTGCCGTACGACGATCCGCCTCCGCCGCACGGCGGAGGCGGACCACCAACTGGTCGTCCCGACGGTGTGAAATGACC
>NZ_JBEOVN010000285.1:0-7160 GCF_040295565.1 Streptomyces sp. NPDC002785
GGACCAGTTGGTCCCGGGGCCGATGCGGCAAAGCTGTACAGGAACTACCGATCCGTCAGGATCAGAAGTCCATGTCACCGCCCGGCATGCCGCCCGGAGCGGCCGCGGAGGCCTTCTCCGGCTTGTCGGCGATGACGGCCTCGGTGGTGAGGAACAGCGCGGCGATGGACGCGGCGTTCTGCAGGGCGGAACGCGTGACCTTGGCCGGGTCGAGGATGCCCTCGGCGATCATGTCGACGTACTCGCCGGTCGCGGCGTTCAGACCGTGGCCGACGGCCAGGTTGCGCACCTTCTCGACGACGACGCCGCCCTCAAGACCACCATTGACGGCGATCTGCTTGAGCGGGGCCTCCAGGGCGAGCTTCACGGCGTTGGCGCCGGTCGCCTCGTCACCCGAGAGCTCCAGCTTCTCGAAGACGGCCGAGGCCTGGAGCAGAGCCACGCCACCACCGGCGACGATGCCCTCCTCGACGGCGGCCTTGGCGTTGCGCACCGCGTCCTCGATGCGGTGCTTGCGCTCCTTGAGCTCGACCTCGGTCGCGGCACCGGCCTTGATGACGGCCACGCCGCCGGCCAGCTTCGCGAGGCGCTCCTGGAGCTTCTCGCGGTCGTAGTCCGAGTCGGAGTTCTCGATCTCGGCACGGATCTGGTTGACGCGACCCTGAACCTGGTCGCTGTCACCGGCACCGTCGACGATCGTGGTCTCGTCCTTGGTGATGACGACCTTGCGGGCGCGGCCGAGCAGGTCGAGACCGGCGTTCTCCAGCTTGAGGCCGACCTCCTCGGAGATGACGGTGCCACCGGTGAGGATGGCGATGTCGCCGAGCATGGCCTTGCGGCGGTCACCGAAGCCCGGGGCCTTGACGGCAACGGACTTGAAGGTGCCACGGATCTTGTTGACGACCAGGGTCGACAGGGCCTCGCCCTCGACGTCCTCGGCGATGATCAGCAGCGGCTTGCCGGACTGCATGACCTTCTCCAGCAGCGGAAGGAGGTCCTTCACGTTGCTGACCTTGGAGTTCACGATCAGGATGTACGGGTCGTCGAGGGACGACTCCATGCGCTCCATGTCGGTGGCGAAGTACGCCGAGATGTAGCCCTTGTCGAAGCGCATACCCTCGGTGAGCTCCAGCTCCAGACCGAAGGTCTGGGACTCCTCGACCGTGATGACGCCTTCCTTGCCGACCTTGTCCATGGCCTCGGCGATGAGCTCGCCGATCTGGGTGTCGGCGGCGGAGATGGAGGCGGTCGAAGCGATCTGCTCCTTGGTCTCCACGTCCTTGGCCTGCTCCAGGAGGGCGGCGGAGACGGCCTCGACGGCCTTCTCGATGCCCCGCTTGAGAGCCATCGGGTTGGCACCCGCGGCGACGTTGCGAAGGCCCTCGCGGACGAGAGCCTGGGCGAGAACGGTGGCGGTGGTCGTACCGTCGCCGGCGACGTCGTCCGTCTTCTTGGCGACCTCCTTGACCAGCTCCGCACCGATCTTCTCGTACGGGTCCTCCAGCTCGATCTCCTTGGCGATGGAAACACCATCGTTGGTGATCGTGGGGGCGCCCCACTTCTTCTCAAGGACGACGTTGCGACCCTTGGGGCCAAGGGTGACCTTGACGGCGTCGGCGAGCTGGTTCATGCCGCGCTCGAGACCGCGCCGGGCCTCCTCGTCGAACGCGATGATCTTGGCCATGTGAAGTGGTCCTCCCGGACAGGGGTGGATTGCTCCGGACCGAGTGGCGCCCGCGACGGACGGCCTGCGTGACCAGTGGTTCCTTGCCCCACCGGACCTGCGGGCCTCACCGGCCCGGTCCAAGTTCTGTCACTCTCACCTGGAGAGTGCTAACGCCAATGATTAGCACTCGACCCCGGAGAGTGCAAGCGTCTCCTACGGAATGTGGACAACGACGGGACGCCGACGACCACGGCCACACACGGGTGGACCACGACGCGGACGCGCGAAGGGCCCGTACCCCAGGGGTACGGGCCCTCCGTGCGTGAGCGGTGTCGTTGGCCGACCGCGTCGAGCTCAGCCGACGGCGAGCTTGACCATGTCTGCCTGCGGCCCCTTCTGACCCTGCGAGATCTCGAATTCAACTCGCTGACCCTCTTCGAGGGTGCGGTATCCGTCCATCTGGATCGCGCTGTAGTGGACGAAAACATCCGCACCACCGTCGACCGCGATGAAGCCGTACCCCTTCTCCGCGTTGAACCACTTGACGGTGCCCTGAGCCATGCCTAACTCCCCTATTACTGGCCCTTGCGCAGGACCGCACTTCGCGGACCCGGGTCAGAACTCACCCTCCGACAGGAGAGGGTGTGTGCGCCGGAACGCGTCGACCGCGGCCGAATGTATCTGCCCAACTGCCCTCTGCAACAGGTCAGTCGGACGAGAATTCTGGGCAGCGCCGAACACCCGAATATGAGGGATTCATGAGATTCCAGGGCAAGTCGGGCCGGGCAAAGGTGACTTTTGGCGCAATGGGATCGACCACTTTGGCTGCTTCTTGTCGTGACCGGGCGCATTCTCATATGCGGGTGGCACGGGCAGCTGGGGGAACTTCCCACACTGTACCGCGCTTAACCATGCAGAATTGCCCCCTCCGTTTCTCTCGCGGAGGGGGCAATTCCGATCAGGCGGTGAAGTCGGACGGATGGTCAGCAGCCGCCCGCGACGGCCGGGATGATCGAGATCCCGGCGCCGTCCGGCGTCGCCGTCTCCAGGCCGCCCTCAAAGCGCACGTCGTCGTCGTTGACGTACACGTTCACGAAGCGGCGCAACTTGCCCTGGTCGTCCAGGACACGAGCGGCGATGCCCGGGTGGTTCCGCTCCAGGGACTCGATGACCTGGGAGAGGGTCGAGCCCTCGGCCGGGACCTCGGCCTGGCCGCCCGTGTAGGTGCGGAGGATGGTGGGGATACGGACCTTGACGCTCATGGTGGGTGCCTTTCTTCGGTCTCGGGTGGTCAGCCGGTGGCGAGGCCGGCGGCGCGGAACGCGTCCAGGCTCGGGCGGATCGTCGCGGTCGCCTGCGAGGTGGCGGCCACCGCGTCCAGGGTCTTGAGGCCGTCACCCGTGTTGAGTACGACGGTGGTCAGCGCCGGGTCGAGCAGACCGGCCTCGATCAGCTTCTTCGTCACGCCGACCGTCACCCCGCCCGCAGTCTCCGCGAAGATGCCCTCGGTGCGCGCCAGCAGCTTGATCGCGTCGACGACCTGCTCGTCATCGACGTCCTCGACAGCGCCGCCGGTGCGGCGGGCGATGTCCAGGACGTACGGGCCGTCGGCCGGGTTGCCGATCGCCAGGGACTTGGCGATGGTGTTCGGCTTCTGGGGCCGTACGACGTCGTGACCGGCCTTGAAGGCGGTGGAGACCGGGGAGCAGCCCTCGGCCTGGGCGCCGAAGATCTTGTACGGCTTGTCCTCGACGAGACCGAGCTTGATCAGCTCCTGCAGGCCCTTGTCGATCTTCGTGAGCTGCGAGCCGGACGCGATCGGGATGACGATCTGGTCGGGCAGCCGCCAGCCGAGCTGCTCGCAGATCTCGTACGCCAGGGTCTTCGAGCCCTCGCCGTAGTACGGACGCAGGTTGACGTTGACGAAGCCCCAGCCCTCGCCGAGCGGGTCACCGATGAGCTCCGAGCAGAAGCGGTTGACGTCGTCGTAGTTGCCCTCGATGCCGACCAGCTCACCGCCGTACACCGCGGCCATGACGACCTTGCCCTGCTCCAGGTCGTGCGGGATGAACACGCAGGAGCGAAAGCCTGCGCGGGCGGCGGCGGCGCCCACCGCACCGGCGAGGTTGCCGGTGGAGGAACAGGAGAGGGTGGTGAAACCGAAGGCGCGGGCGGCCTCGACGGCGATGGCGACGACGCGGTCCTTGAAGGAGTGCGTCGGGTTGCCGGAGTCGTCCTTGACGTACAGGCCGCCGGTGACGCCCAGCTCGCGGGCGAGGTTGTCGGCCTTGACCAGCTTGGTGAAACCGGGGTTGATGTTCGGCTTGTCCGCGACATCGGCGGGGACCGGCAGCAGCGGCGCGTAACGCCAGATGTTGTCGGGCCCGGCCTCGATGCGCTTCTTCAGCTCGTCGGGGGAGCCGCTCGGCAGGTCGTACGCCACTTCGAGCGGCCCGAAACAGGACGCGCAGGCGAAAATGGGGCCGAGCTCGAAACGCTCGCCGCACTCGCGGCAGGAAAGCGCCGCGGCGGAACCGAGGTCGACAGCTTCGGCGGAAGAATTGGTGCTTACTGCAACGGTCTGCACGGCCATAATGGCGGAGGGCCTTTCTCCTCATCTTCCTTGCGACGCATTTCGCCGCAAGACGGAATTGGCACCTTCCCCACCGTGACCTCGCGGTCGGCAGGAGGGTTGCCGGGACTTCAACGGGCCGTTCCCTCAGTCCCTCTGGATGAGCGCTGTGGCACTGGATCAATGATCCAGGCATTTATTGGCGGACTGACCCCGACATGCGACGGCCGTCCGCGTTGTTCAAGACTGTAACCGAAGCACCGGACAGTTGAGATGGTCGTCCGAACCGCGAGATGGATCACATACAGGGAGTATCGACCGTGCTGGAAGAGGTCGAACGCTGGCTGGCCAGGCGTTCCTGGTCGGCCGCCGACCGCCCGCTGGACCGTCTCCTGGCCGCCAAGGCCAGGGACCCGCACCGCGGGAGCGTGAGCGTCGTACTGCCCGCGCTGAACGAGGAGGCGACGGTCGGCCGGATCGTCGCGACGATCCGGCGCGAGCTGATGGAGAAGGTCCAGCTGGTCGACGAACTCGTGGTGATCGATTCCGGTTCCACGGACGCCACCGCGAAGGTGGCCCGGGAGGCCGGCGCCCGGGTGGTGCACCGGGACGAGATACTCCCCCGGATACCCGCCGTGCCCGGCAAGGGCGAGGTCCTGTGGCGGTCACTCCTGGTGACCGACGGTGACATCGTCTGCTTCATCGACGCTGATCTGAAGGACTTCTCGGCGGACTTCGTCTCCGGCATCGTCGGCCCGCTGCTGACCGACCCGAACGTGCAGTTCGTGAAGGCGATGTACGACCGCCCCCTCGGTGACACCGCAGGTCAGGGTGGTCGTGTCACCGAACTGGTGGCCCGTCCGCTGCTCAATCTGCACTGGCCGCAGCTGGCCGGTTTCGTCCAGCCGCTGGGCGGGGAGTACGCCGTGCGCCGCTCCCTCCTCGAACGGCTGCCCTTCCCCGTCGGCTACGGAGTGGAGCTGGGTCTCCTGGTCGATGCGCTGCACACGGTGGGTCTGGACGCGCTGGCCCAGGTCGACGTGGGGGTGCGCAAGCACCGTCACCAGGACGGGCAGGCGCTCGGACGGATGGCGGCGGCGATCTACCGGACCGCTCAATTCCGCCTGTCCCGCGGTCACTTGGTACGGCCTTCGCTCACCCAGTTCGAGCGCGGCGCGGACGGCTTCGTACCGCGCACCCATGCGGTGGACACCGAGGAGCGGCCCCCGATGCGCGAGATCGAGGAGTACGTTTCGCGCCACGCGGCGTGACGTCGCCTGACTTCGCACGTTTGGGCGGTTCGTGATCCGGCTAGATTCCGCAACATGGTCTCCGATCACGAAGCCCAGCCCGCTGCCCAGGTCCTCGTTGCGTCCAACCGCGGCCCGGTGTCGTACACCCTCGCCACGGACGGAACGCTGGACGCGAAGCGGGGCGGCGGCGGGCTCGTCTCCGGGCTGAGCGCCGTCAAGGACAAGCTGTGGGTGTGCGCGGCGCTCGGCGACGGGGACCGGGAGGCGATCCGGCGCGGGGTCGGTGAGCGGGGCGTACGGATGCTCGACATCGACGCGGCCGTCCACGCGGACGCGTACAACGGCGTCGCGAACTCGGTGCTCTGGTTCGTCCACCACATGCTGTACCAGACGCCGCTGGAGCCGGTCTTCGACGCGGAGTTCCGGCGGCAGTGGGCGTCGTTCGAGACGTACAACCGGGCCTTCGCCGAGGCGCTCGCCGAGGAGGCGGGGCGGGGTGCGGCGGTGCTGGTGCAGGACTACCACCTGGCGCTGGTGCCCGGCATGCTCCGCGAGCTCCGCCCCGACCTGCGGATCGGCCACTTCTCGCACACCCCGTGGGCGCCCGCCGACTACTTCCGCCTGCTCCCCGACGACATTGCCGAGCAGCTGCTGCACGGCATCCTGGGCGCGGACCGGGCGGCGTTCCTGACCCGGCGCTGGGCGGACGCGTTCATCGGCTGCTGTACGGAGATCCTGGGCGGCACCGGCCTGACCAGGATCGGGGTGCACGGGCTCGGCGCGGACGCGGACTTCCTGCGCGGGCGCGCGCACGAGGCGGACGTGGAAGAGCGGATGGCGGCGCTGCGGGAGCAGGCCGGCCCCGGGCGAAAAACGATCGTACGAGTGGACCGGACGGAGCTGTCCAAGAATATCGTGCGCGGGCTGTTCGCCTATCGCGAGCTCCTCGAAGAGCGGCCCGAATGGCGTGAGCGCGTCGTCCATGTCGCCTTCGCCTACCCCTCGCGGCAGGACCTGGCGGTGTACCGCGACTACACGGCCGAGGTGCAGCGGGTCGCCGACGAGATCAACGTCGTGTACGGCACGGCGGGCTGGACGCCGGTCGTGCTTCACGTCAAGGACGACTTCGCCCGCTCGCTCGCCGCGTACCGGCTGGCCGACGTGGCACTCGTCAACCCGATCCGCGACGGCATGAACCTGGTCGCCAAGGAGGTCCCGGTCGTCTCCGACCACGGCTGCGCGCTGGTGCTGTCGCGGGAGGCGGGGGCGTACGAGGAGCTGGGCAGCGATGCGGTCGTGGTGAACCCGTTCGACGTGTCCGCGACGGCGGCGGCGCTGCACGAGGCGTTGACGATGGCGGACGACGAACGGGCCGCGCGCACGGAGCGGCTGGCTGCGGCTGCGGTGGCGCTGCCGCCGCAGCAGTGGTTCCTGGACCAGCTGGACGCGCTGCGGCAGGAGGCTTGAGAAGGAACCCGTCCAAAGACCGAGGACACGGCGTCGCCGCCGGGTTTTTCCTAACGACCTCCCCCACGATAGGGAGCGGATCAGCGAGCGGCGTCGTGCGGCTTCGATTGCAAGGCGGAGGAAGGAAGCGACGCGGAGCGTCGTTGACTGACGACAACGCCGCAAGCGGAGTCGCAGGGCGTCGGGAGCCCGCTCCCTATCG
>NZ_JBEOVN010000286.1:0-7160 GCF_040295565.1 Streptomyces sp. NPDC002785
GTCCGGTCCACCCAACCCCGCCACCCGCGCCCGCACCCGCTCTGCGAACCGTGACCGGGCGGGCTGCTCCGGCCTCCCCGGTCGCCGATTAGGATCGACACCCTGATGACTGCCACTCTCGTCGCCAAAGACCTCGCCGCCGGACACGGCGACCGCACACTCTTCGCCGGACTCGACCTCGTTGTCGCGCCCGGTGATGTGATCGGTCTCGTCGGAGTCAACGGCGCCGGTAAATCGTCCCTGCTCCGGCTGCTCGCCGGACTCGACAGGCCGGAGGAGGGCGAGCTGCGGCTCTCCCCGCCCACCGCCACTGTCGGCCACCTCCCTCAGGAACCGGAGCGGCGTCCGCAGGAGACCGTGCGGCAGTTCCTGGGCCGCCGCACCGGCGTCGCCGATGCCCAGACCGCGATGGACGCCGCGACGCAGGCCCTCGTCGACGGGGCGCCGGGCGCGGACGACGCGTACTCCGAGACACTGGAACGCTGGCTGGCTCTCGGCGGTGCGGACCTGGACGAGCGCGCCGAGGAGGTCGCCGCCGACCTCGGACTGACCGTCGGCCTCGACCTGCCGATGACCGCACTCTCCGGAGGCCAGGCAGCCCGCGCGGGCCTGGCTTCCCTCCTGCTCTCCCGCTACGACGTCTTCCTGCTCGACGAGCCCACCAACGACCTCGACCTGGACGGCCTGGAGCGGCTGGAGCGCTACGTCTCCGGGCTGCGCGCAGGCACGGTCGTCATCAGCCACGACCGCGAATTCCTGATGCGTACGGTCACCAAGGTCCTCGAACTGGACCTGGCCCAGCAGCAGATCAACCTGTACGGCGGCGGATACGCGGCCTATCTGGAGGAGCGCGAGCGGGCTAGCAGGCATGCCCGTGAAGAGTTCGAGGAGTACGCCGACAAGCGCTCCGCCCTCGAAGGCCGCGCGCAGATGCAGCGCGGCTGGATGGACAAGGGCGTCAAGAACGCCCGCCGCAAGGCCACCGACAACGACAAGGCCGGCCGCAAGTTCCGCAGCGAGTCGAGCGAGAAGCAGGCCGCGAAGGCCCGGCAGACCCAGCGCATGATCGACCGGCTCGAGGTCGTGGACGAGCCGCGCAAGGAGTGGGAACTGCGGATGGAGATCGCCGCCGCACCTCGCTCCGGCTCGGTCGTGGCAACGTTGCGCGAAGCGCAGGTCGTACGCGGCGACTTCGGCTTCGGCCCGGCATCCCTGCAGATCGACTGGGCGGACCGGGTCGCCATCACCGGCGCCAACGGAGCGGGCAAGTCCACCCTCCTCGCCGCACTCCTGGGCCGCCTCCCCCTGGATGCCGGGCACGCGACGCTCGGCTCGGGCGTGGTGGTCGGCGAGGTCGACCAGGCGCGCAAGCTGTTCCACGGCTCGGAGTCGCTCCTGGAGGCGTTCTGCGCGGCCGTCCCCGACACCGAACCGGCCGAAGTCCGCACGCTGCTCGCCAAGTTCGGCCTGCGCGCGGACCATGTGATGCGTCCCGCGACGACACTCTCACCGGGCGAACGCACCAGGGCGGCACTCGCCCTGCTCCAGGGCAGGGGCGTCAACCTCCTCGTCCTGGACGAGCCGACGAACCACCTCGACCTGCCCGCGATCGAGCAGCTGGAATCGGCGCTGGAGTCGTACACGGGAACGCTGCTGCTGGTCACGCACGACCGCCGGATGCTGGAGGCGGTACGGACGACGCGGCGCGTCGAGGTGGTGGACGGCAAGGTGAAGGAGATGTGAGGGGCCCCTCAGGCATCTCCAGCCCGGCCGGCGCTGGAGGACATCTCTTGAGCCCCTTCGGCGTTCGAGGAGCGGGGTCCAGGGCGGAGTCCCGGTTCCGGGAAGGGATGGGGAGGGGGCGGCCCGCGCAGCGGACCCCACCCCACCCCGCCCCGACGTCAGCCCCTCTTGCCGCCCTGCTTCGGATCCGCCAGCCCGGCCCGCCGCAACGCATCCGCCATCGCACTGTTCACGGGCGCCGGTGCCGGACGAGCAGAGCCGCCGCCGGCACCGCCACCGCGCCGGTCACGGTCCTGACCGCCCTGCCGCTGCCGCTGCTGCGGCGGCCGGCCACCCTGGCCGCCCCGCTCGCCCCGCTCACGCCTGGGCCCGCCGCCCTGGCTCCCCGCTCCCGTCGACGCCTCGTCGTCCAGCCGCAGCGTCAACGAGATCCGCTTCCGCGGAATGTCGACATCCATGACCTTGACCTTCACGATGTCGCCCGGCTTCACGACATCCCGCGGGTCCTTCACAAAGGTGTGCGACATCGCCGACACATGCACCAGGCCGTCCTGATGCACACCGATGTCCACGAACGCACCGAACGCCGCGACATTCGTCACGACGCCCTCCAGCACCATCCCGGACGCCAGATCACCGATCTTCTCGACGCCCTCCTTGAAGGTGGCCGTCTTGAACGCGGGACGCGGGTCACGCCCCGGCTTCTCCAGCTCCTTCAGGATGTCGGTGACGGTCGGCAGGCCGAACTTCTCGTCCACGAAGTCGTCGGCCCGCAGTGACCGCAGCACACTCGTGTTGCCGATCAGCGAGGCGACGTCACTGCCTGTCCGCTTCACCATCGCCCGCACCACCGGGTATGCCTCCGGGTGCACGCTCGACGCGTCCAGCGGATCGTCGCCCCGGATGCGCAGGAAGCCCGCGCACTGCTCGTACGCCTTCGGGCCCAGCCGCGCCACATCCTTGAGCGCCTTGCGCGACCGGAAGGGCCCGTTCGCATCGCGGTGCGCGACGATGTTCTCGGCGAGTCCCGAGCCGATTCCCGAGACCCGTGAAAGCAGCGGCGCCGACGCGGTGTTGACGTCGACACCGACACCGTTCACACAGTCCTCGACGACCGCGTCCAGCGAGCGCGACAGCTTCACCTCGGACAGGTCGTGCTGGTACTGGCCGACACCGATCGACTTCGGGTCGATCTTCACCAGCTCTGCGAGGGGGTCCTGCAGGCGTCGCGCGATCGAGACGGCACCGCGCAACGACACGTCCATGTCGGGGAGTTCCTGCGAGGCGAAGGCCGAGGCCGAGTACACCGATGCGCCCGCCTCCGACACCATCACCTTGGTGAGCTTCAACTCGGGGTGCTTGTCAATGAGTTCACCGGCGAGCTTGTCGGTCTCGCGGGACGCCGTACCGTTGCCGATCGCGATCAGGTCGACGTCGTGGGTCTTCGCCAGCTGCTCCAGTCTGGCCAGCGACTGCTCCCACTTGTTCGCCGGGACGTGCGGGTGGATGACATCCGTCGCGACGACCTTGCCGGTCGCGTCGACGACGGCAACCTTCACACCCGTACGGAAGCCGGGGTCGAGCCCCAGCGTGGCGCGCGTCCCGGCCGGCGCGGCAAGCAGCAGATCGCGCAGGTTCGACGCGAAGACGCGTACCGCCTCGTCCTCCGCCGCCGTACGCAGCCGCAGCCGCAGATCGATACCGAGGTGCACCAGGATCCGGGTCCGCCAGGCCCAGCGCACGGTGTCGCCGAGCCACTTGTCGCCGGGACGGCCGCGGTCGCCGACTCCGAAGCGCCGGGCGACCATGTTCTCGTACGTCGAAGGGCCGGGCGCCTCGGAGGGCTCCTCCGGCTCCAGGACCAGGTCGAGCACGTCCTCCTTCTCGCCCCGCAGCATCGCGAGCACCCGGTGCGAGGGCAGCGCGGTGAACGGCTCCGCGAAGTCGAAGTAGTCGGCGAACTTCGCCCCCGGCTCCTCCTTGCCGTCCCGCACCCTGGCGGCCAGCCGCCCGCGCGACCACATACGCTCACGCAGCTCACCGATCAGATCGGCGTCCTCCGAGAATCGCTCGGTGAGGATGGCGCGGGCCCCCTCCAGCGCGGCCGCGCCGTCCGCGACGCCCTTGTCGGCGGCGACGAAGGCGGCGGCAGCGGCGAGTGGCTCCACCGACGGGTCGCCGAGCAGTCCGTCGGCGAGCGGTTCGAGCCCCGCCTCCCTGGCAATCTGCGCCTTCGTGCGCCGCTTGGGCTTGAACGGCAGATAGATGTCCTCAAGGCGCGCCTTGGTATCGGCGGCCCGGATCTGCGCCTCCAGCGCCTCGTCCAGCTTGCCCTGCTCGCGTACCGAGTCGAGGATCGCCGTACGGCGGTCCTCCAGCTCCCGCAAGTAGCGCAGCCGCTCCTCGAGCGTGCGCAGCTGCGCGTCGTCGAGCATCTCGGTCGCTTCCTTGCGATAGCGCGCGATGAACGGCACGGTCGACCCGCCGTCGAGCAGCTCGACGGCCGCCTTCACCTGCCGCTCGCGTACGCCGAGCTCCTCGGCGATCCTGCCTTCGATGGACGTCGTCACGGTTCTACCGACTCGCCTTCTCGTACTGGCTGTACTGGCTGTGCTTACCGGGGCGGGGCCCCTCGCCTGCATTGTGCCGGGTGGCCGGGCGCCGTGTCGCCCGGCCACCCCAGTCGACCGCGGGCCGGTGTGCTCAGCCCTTGCCCATCAGGTCCTCCGGGAAGGCGCCCGCCGAGGCGGCCGTGAACAGGAACCCGCGCGCCAGTTCGGTCAGCCGTTCCACACCCTCCGCGCCCAGATGCTCGTACGGGGCCCGGTCCATCCGGTCCGTGGCCTCCTCCAGATCCGCCCGCAGCGCGACGCCCGCCTCCGTCAACTCACCCTCGCCGTCCAGGAGTCCACGCCCGCGCAGCCGTTCGACCGCCGCGTCCCAGTCGCTGCGGTGCCAGCCACGGGTGGCGAGAATCCAGTTCGGGTTCATCCCCTTGCCGGTCGCCGTGTGGCTGACCAGGGCCTCCACCGGGTCGAGACCGGCCGCGACGAGAGCCGCGAGATGCCCGTCGCCGCGGTGCTCGCGCAGGAGCGTCCCGGCGTGCCAGTAGGCCAGGTGCGGCTGCTCGGGCACCGTTAGATCGGCGTGTGCGGCGTAGAGCGGCCGGGCGTGTCGGGTGCACGCCTCGGCGGCGCGCAGCGCCAGCGCGGCCACCTCGGCCATGTCGGGCGAGGCGATGATCTCCTCGCCCAGCAGTCGGCGCAGCGTGGAGTCGGCGGCGCGCAACCGGGCCTCCAAGGCCGCCTGCGGCGATACGACGGACCACACGGCGGGCAGATGCCGGGCGACGAGATCGTGGTTGAAGTTGTAGAAGGTCGCGGTGACCGTGCCGGGGCCGACGGCGCCCAGCGCCGCCGCCCGCGACGCGATGTAGGTGGCGTTCGGATCGTCGATGCCGAGTTCCCCGAACTCCTTGCCGAGGTCGGGGGAGAAGTAGACCGTCGAGTGCAACGGGTTGATGGCGTTGTGGCAGCGGCGTCCGGCGTGCGGCGGCAGATTACTCATGCGAGCACGTTACCGACTGACCGTTACGCCTGGTAACCCCCGGGTGACGCCCCATGGGTGCGGACTCCGACACGGCAGAAAAGGTGGGCATTTCGTCATTGCGGCCACGCTCCAGGCTGCCCAGGATGGCAGTCATGACGCAGCGATCCGTACTCGTCGTCCTCTTCGACGGCGTTCAGAGCCTCGATGTGACCGGTCCGGTGGAGGTCTTCGCCGGGGCCTCCCACTTCCCCGGGGCCGCGTACGAACTGCACACCGCCACCCTCGACGGCGCCCCGGTCCGGACCAGCAGCGGCCTGACCCTCGTCCCGGACAGCAGCCTTGCCGACGCCGAACCGCCGCACACCCTCCTCGTCCCGGGCGGCCAGGGCACCTGTACCCCCGACACGGCACTCGTCGACTGGCTGCGGGACCACGCCCCGCACGCCGAACGGCTCGTCTCCGTCTGTACAGGGGCGCTGCTGCTCGCCGCGGCCGGACTGCTGGACGGGCACCGGGTGACCACGCACTGGACGGTCTGCGACCACCTCGCCCGCAGCCACCCGGCCGTCGAGGTCGACCCGGATCCGATCTTCGTACGCGACGGCAGGCTGGCCACCTCCGCCGGAGTCACCGCCGGCATCGACCTCGCCCTCGCGCTCGTCGAGGAGGACCACGGCCGGGACATCGCGCTCACCATCGCCCGCCACCTGGTGGTCTTTCTGCGCAGACCCGGCAACCAGGCCCAGTTCAGCGCCCAGCTCACCGCCCAGACCGCCCGGCGCGAACCGCTGCGCGAAGTCCAGCACTGGATCACCGAGCACCCCGGCGACGACCTCTCGGTCGACACGCTCGCCGCCCGCGCCCGCCTCTCGCCCCGGCACTTCGCCCGCGCCTTCCAGGCCGAGACGGGCCTCACACCGGGGCGATACGTCGACCGTGTACGCCTCGAACACGCCCGTCGGCTGCTGGAGGACACCACCGACAGCGTCACCGGCATCTCGCGCGTCTGCGGCTACGGCACCCCGGAGGCCATGCGCCGCGCGTTCATCAAGGCCCTCGGCACGGCACCCGCCGAATACCGCCGACGCTTCCGACCCCAACCCGTCATTGACTGACCGAGCGAAAGGAACACCATGCAGATCGCCATCGTCCTCTTCGACCGCTTCACGGCACTCGACGCCGTCGGACCCTACGAAATCCTCTCCCGCATCCCCGGCGCCGAGACCGTCTTCGTCGCCGAGCGCACCGGCCCCGTGCGCAACGACAACAGCGGCAGCCTCGCGCTCGTCGCCGACAAGACCCTCGACGACGTACCCGCGCCGGATGTGGTGATCGTTCCCGGCGGCCCCGGCCAGAGCGCTCAGATGGAGAACGAGACGCTGCTCGGTTGGCTGCGCGCGGCCGATGCCACCAGCACCTGGACGACCTCCGTCTGCACCGGCTCGCTGCTGCTTGCCGCGGCCGGCCTGCTGAAGGGACGGCGCGCCACATCGCACTGGCTCGCCCTGGACGCCCTGAAGACGTTCGGTGCGGAGCCGACCAGCGAACGCGTCGTCATCGACGGCAAGTACGCCACGGCCGCCGGTGTCTCCTCCGGCATCGACATGGGGCTCACCCTGCTCGGCCGGATCGCGGGCGACGAGCACGCCATGGCCGTACAGCTGCTGAGCGAGTACGACCCGCAGCCGCCGTACGACGCGGGCTCACCAGCCAAGGCCCCGGCGGCACTGGTCGAGGAGTTCCGCACCAAGAGCCGCTTCATCCTCCAGTAGCCACGGGGGCGTCACGGCCCTGTCGTCCAGGTGAAGCGCGGCGCGCGCCGCTCCAGAAACGCGGCGGGCCCCCCCCCCGGGGGGGCCGCTACGGGG
>NZ_JBEOVN010000287.1:0-7044 GCF_040295565.1 Streptomyces sp. NPDC002785
AAGGCGGAGCATCACCCGCGTACTGGATGTACTCGGGTGATGCGACAACGCGGCGAGGCGCCGTGCCGGGCGTCGCGAGCCGGTGAACCTTTCCGCTCACAGCACTAGCTAGGCGCGCCCCGGCCCTCTTCCGGATCACCTCGGGGCCCGCCAGAGAGCGTAATCACATCGCTCCCTGCCCGATATCGGGCAGAATTGTTGCGTAAGTGCCCCGCCCATCGCAATATCAACAAGTGCTCGAACGCCGCTCGTCACATGACGACCTCATTGATCACCTGGTGCGCAGCACCGCGCTCCAGCGCGGCGAAGCCGCCCGGGTGGTTCTTGACGTGCTGGCGTACTTCGACGAGACGACCGAAGGCTTCGTCCGCCGCCGCCACCGCGAACTGCAGTCCGGCGGCCTGGTGAACACGGAGATCTTCGAGCGGATCGCGGCCGAGCTGCCGTACCGGGCGGTCGCGCCGCCGGAGCTCTCGCTCCGCCAGCTGCGCCGCATCGTCTACGGCTGAGCAACGAGCACCACAGGTACGTCAATGGAGGGGCAGAGACTTTATGTGCGGAATCGTCGGATATATCGGGAAGCGTGATGTGGCTCCGCTGCTGCTGGAAGGGCTGCAGCGGCTGGAGTACCGGGGTTACGACTCCGCGGGCATCGTCATCACCGGCAAGGCGTCGGCCGGGAAGCCCGCCGCGCTGAAGATGGTCAAGGCGAAGGGCCGGGTCCGCGAGCTCGAGGCCCGCGTTCCCAAGCGTTTCACCGGCACCACCGGTATCGCCCACACCCGCTGGGCCACCCACGGCGCCCCGAGCGACGAGAACGCCCACCCGCACCTGGACGCCGAGAACAAGGTCGCCGTCGTCCACAACGGCATCATCGACAACGCCTCCGAGCTCCGTGCGAAGCTCGTCGCCGACGGTGTCGTCTTCCTCTCCGAGACCGACACCGAGGTGCTGGTCCACCTGATCGCCCGTGCGCAGGCGAACACCCTGGAGGAGAAGGTCCGCGAGGCGCTTCGCTCGGTCGAGGGCACGTACGGCATCGCCGTCATGCACGCCGACTTCAACGACCGCATCGTCGTCGCGCGCAACGGCTCCCCGGTCGTCCTCGGCATCGGCGAGAAGGAGATGTTCGTCGCCTCCGACGTCGCCGCGCTGGTCGCCCACACCCGTCAGGTCGTCACCCTCGACGACGGCGAGATGGCCACCCTCAAGGCCGACGACTTCCGTACGTACACGACGGAGGGCTCGTCCACGACGGCCACGCCGACCACCGTGGAGTGGGAGGCCGAGTCGTACGACATGGGCGGCCACGACACGTACATGCACAAGGAGATCTCCGAGCAGGCCGACGCCGTCGACCGGGTGCTGCGCGGCCGCATCGACGACCGGTTCTCCACCGTGCACCTCGGCGGTCTCAACCTGGACGCCCGCGAGGCGCGCGGGGTCCGCCGGATCAAGATCCTGGGCTGCGGCACCTCGTACCACGCGGGCCAGATCGGCGCCCAGCTCATCGAGGAGCTGGCCCGCATCCCCGCGGACGCCGAGCCCGCCTCCGAGTTCCGCTACCGCAACCCGGTCGTCGATCCCGACACCCTGTACGTCGCGGTCTCCCAGTCCGGTGAGACGTACGACGTGCTGGCCGCCGTCCAGGAGCTCAAGCGCAAGGGCGCCCGGGTGCTCGGTGTCGTCAATGTGGTGGGTTCGGCAATCGCCCGGGAGGCCGACGGCGGTACGTACGTCCACGCCGGCCCCGAGGTCTGTGTCGTCTCCACCAAGTGCTTCACGAACACGGTCGTCGCGTTCGCGCTGCTCGCCCTGCACCTGGGCCGGATCCGGGACCTGTCGGTCGCCGACGGCAAGCGGATCATCGAGGGGCTGCGCAGGCTGCCCGCCCAGATCAGCGAGATCCTGGCGAACGAGGACGAGATCAAGAAGCTGGCGGCGGAGTACGCGGACGCCAAGTCGATGATGTTCATCGGCCGGGTGCGCGGCTACCCCGTCGCCCGCGAGGCCTCGCTGAAGCTCAAGGAGGTCTCGTACATCCACGCGGAGGCGTACCCCGCCTCCGAGCTGAAGCACGGGCCGCTGGCGCTGATCGAGCCCTCGATGCCGACGGTCGCGATCGTGCCGGACGACGATCTGCTGGAGAAGAACCGTGCCGCGATGGAGGAGATCAAGGCCCGCAGCGGCCGCATCCTCGCCGTCGCCCATCAGGTGCAGGAGAAGGCCGACCACACCATCGTCGTACCGAAGAACGAGAACGAGCTGGACCCGATCCTGATGGGCATCCCGCTCCAGCTCTTCGCGTATCACACGGCACTGGCCATGGGCCGTGACATCGACAAGCCGCGCAACCTGGCGAAGTCCGTCACCGTCGAGTAGGCGTCCCTGCACCGGCTGCGCCCGGAGCAGCGCGGCCCCGTACCCACCGCCACCGCGGGTACGGGGCCGCTCCCGTGCGGGCCGCCGCCTGCCCCTTGCGCTCCGGCCCGGTCGCTGCCTCAGCCGGTGGTCGTCGCCCCTCGGCCGGCAGCGCGCCCCGGCAGCGCCGTGGGCCGGTTGGCCGGCACCGCCGTCGCACTGCCCACGACCCCGGCGTGACCGATACCGAACACCAACAGGGTGAGCCCCAGGGCGAGATGGCCGAGGGCAGAGGTGCCGGTGCTTCCCGCAGAGACGTCATTGTCCACGGCGGGCTCCCTTCGCATGCAGTGCCCCTGCTCCCCAATGACCCTTATGCACCCTTCACAAGCGCACAATCCACCTCTGCGCATCGGCGGATTGCCGGTTTCCACAGGCGAGTTGACGCCATGTCGGCCGCGAGGTCCGGAACCGGCGAGAGAGGTGACGGCAGGGGCGTCCGGGACGGGGAACGCTCAGGGAATGACGACGACCGGGCGCTGTGCGCGCCGCGCGAGACGCCCCGCCACCGAACCGAAGATGCGGCCGACGATGCCGTGCGTGGAGCCGACGACGATGGCGTCGGCCGAGTACTCCCGGCCGACCTCCTCCAGCTCATGGCAGATGTCCCCGCCGCGCTCGACGAGCACCCAGGGAACCTCGCAGAGGTAGTCCGCGCAGGCGAGCTCCAGGCCGAGCACCTCGGTGCGGTGGTCGGGCACATCGACGAAGACGGGCGGCTCGCAGCCTGCCCAGACGGTGGTCGGCAGCCGATTGGCGACGTGGACGATGATCAGGCCGGAACCTGATCTTCGGGCCATCCCGATGGCGTATGCGAGGGCGCGCTCACTGGACGTCGAGCCGTCGAAGCCGACCACGACCCCATGCCGGAAGGCGGGGTCGCAGGAATGACGTGTTTCTTCGACCGCCTGCGGGTCCGACATGGCGTCGGCTACCTGCTTGCGGTCGGCGGGTTCGGGGATTTCGTGACCGGCCATCGGTGTCTCGGCGAAGAGAGTCCTCGTGAGGAGAGCGACTTGGGGAAGGTGCGTCAGCGGGCGGTGTTGCGGTGTCCGGGAATCATCTTCCCAACCCCTTACCCCCAAGGGTACGGCGCCACTCCTCCACTGCCCAGACCCGCGCAAAGCGCGTGCGACGTTTCACGGAGCATGCCCGAGGCGGACCCGTATGGCAATGCCGGTTGCTCTGTACATCAACACCTGCGGGCCACAACGACTCCGCTCGGTGACCGGGCGGAGCGGCATCCGTCACGCACCGCGCGACGCACCGGGACCGCAGCACTCCGGTGCGGATCGCCACTCCGACGCCGGGCGCCGGGCCGGCGCCCCCTCCCAGAGGTCACCCCGCACCCACCCCGGCCCGCCCGCCCCGCCCGGAGCTCTCCGCCCGGCCG
Source organism: Streptomyces sp. NPDC002785 (assembly GCF_040295565.1). Taxonomy (NCBI): domain Bacteria; kingdom Bacillati; phylum Actinomycetota; class Actinomycetes; order Kitasatosporales; family Streptomycetaceae; genus Streptomyces; species Streptomyces sp. NPDC002785. The sequence continues at coordinate 3,815 of NZ_JBEOVN010000287.1, forward strand.
CGGAGCGGCATCGGCCCGCCGGTCGGGATCCCGCTGCCCGCCGACGCGGTTGCGTCGTTCCGTACGATTCGGCTGTCCGACCTGCCAAGGGGCGCAAAGGAGCGGCCACCCATCGGGGTTGCGCGCCGGTCGACTGACTGAATCACGTATGCACAACCGTCTATTTTCAGCCAACTTCACACCCCTGTCGCTTCCTTGCCGAATTGGCCGATCAACCCCCTTGTCACCAGGCAGGAAGAGACCGAGCGGTACGCTTCTACCCGACGGGGACGGGCCATGAAGGCGAGGCGCACTTCCCTGCACGGCCGCTGAATGAAACCCTTCGTGATCGAACGCTTCCCGCCAAGTTGCCTTGTCGACATAACGCCGGTTGGTGAACGTGTCACGCCGACACCACGGGACGCAGTAGATTCGATCTTGGGTATCGAAGACGGGGACTCATGCAGGACCGAGGGGAAAAGTGCAGGAGCGACAGGCCCGTAAGGACCAGGAAGACGCGAACACCAAGGGGGGCTTAGCGTCATGAGCCAGGACTCCGCCGCCGCAACGGAGGCTGTACGGAAGCTCAGTGGACGACGACGACGAGAAGTCGTCGCCGTACTGCTGTTCAGCGGCGGCCCCATCTTCGAGAGCTCAATCCCGCTCTCCGTGTTCGGAATCGACCGCCAGGACGCGGGAGTTCCGCGCTACCGACTCCTCGTCTGCGGCGGGGAAGAGGGGCCGCTGCGGACCACCGGGGGACTCGAACTGACCGCGCCCTATGGGCTGGAGGCGATCAGCAGGGCAGGCACCGTCGTGGTGCCCGCCTGGCGTTCGATCACCTCGCCGCCGCCCGCAGAGGCGCTGGACGCGCTGCGCCGCGCCCACGAGGAAGGGGCCCGCATCGTCGGGCTGTGCACCGGCGCGTTCGTGCTCGCCGCCGCCGGCCTGCTGGACGGCCGCCCGGCGACCACGCACTGGATGTACGCACCGACGCTGGCCAAGCGCTATCCGTCGGTGCATGTCGATCCGCGTGAGCTCTTCGTCGACGACGGCGATGTGCTCACCTCCGCGGGGACAGCGGCCGGCATCGATCTCTGTCTGCACATAGTCCGCACGGACCACGGGACGGAGGCCGCCGGGGCTCTGGCCCGTCGGCTCGTCGTGCCGCCGCGGCGCAGTGGCGGTCAGGAGCGCTACCTCGACAGGTCTTTACCTGAGGAGATCGGCTCCGACCCGCTCGCCGAGGTCGTGGCCTGGGCGCTGGAGCATCTCCACGAGCAGTTCGACGTGGAGACGCTGGCCGCGCGCGCCTACATGAGCAGGCGGACCTTTGACCGGAGGTTCCGCTCGCTCACCGGCAGCGCACCGCTCCAGTGGCTGATCACCCAGCGGGTGCTGCAGGCGCAGCGACTGCTGGAGACGTCCGAGTACTCGGTCGACGAGGTCGCCGGCCGCTGCGGCTTCCGCTCGCCGGTCGCGCTGCGCGGGCACTTCCGGCGCCAGCTGGGCTCCTCCCCCGCCGCGTACCGGGCCGCCTACCGGGCCCGCCGCCCGCAGGGCGGTGGCGCGGAGGCGGTCGCAGCGATCGAGCCGATCGTGCCCGCGCAGGGCACCTCGGCGGGCCGGCGTGCCACGGCTGCGGCCACCCCACCGGGTCCGCATGTCGTCACGTCGGCGACGGTCGGGGCGGGGCAGCCGGAGCACGGGAGACCGGGCCCCGACGCGTACTCCACCGGGCGCCCGACCCTGCCGGGTCAACGGAGCGCCCCGTAGGCTGGGACCATGAACGACCGCATGGTGTGGATCGACTGCGAGATGACCGGGCTCTCGTTGACGGAAGACGCACTCATCGAGGTGGCCGCACTGGTCACCGACTCGGAGTTGAACGTGCTCGGCGAAGGGGTGGACATCGTGATCCGCCCGCCGGACGCGGCCCTGGAGACGATGCCCGAGGTGGTGCGCGAGATGCACACCGCCTCGGGTCTCCTCGACGAGCTGGCCCAGGGCACCACGCTGGCCGACGCCGAGGCCCAGGTGCTGGCCTATGTCCGCGAGCATGTGAAGGAGCCCGGCAAGGCCCCGCTGTGCGGGAACTCGGTCTCCACCGACCGTGGCTTCCTGGCGCGGGACATGTCGGCCCTGGAGGGCTACCTCCACTACCGGATCGTCGATGTGTCCTCGGTCAAGGAGCTGGCGCGCCGCTGGTACCCGAGGGCGTACTTCAACAGTCCGGCCAAGAACGGCAACCACCGGGCGCTCGCGGACATCCGTGACTCCATCACGGAGCTGCGTTACTACCGCGAGGCGATCTTCGTACCGCAACCCGGGCCGGACTCGGAGCGTGCCAAGGCGATCGCGGCACGTGTCGCACCGCCCACGCCCTAGGACGTTGCGAAGCCGCTGGTCGTGGGCCTTTCGGGGGCCGGGATCAGCGGCTGAACAACTGGGGCGCGAGCACCCTCTCGGACCCTGTACACTTTTTCTCGGCCGGTCAGAAAAAGACCGGGCATGGTGGGTATAGCTCAGATGGTAGAGCACCTGGTTGTGGTCCAGGATGTCGCGGGTTCGAGTCCCGTTACTCACCCTGAATGATCAAGGGCTGACCTGTGAAAGCAGGTCAGCCCTTCGTCATGCGCGGGACTTTGGGAACATCACGGGAACACGGCTGTCGGTCATGCGCCGTATCGTCCCCACATGGCGGGCATCACATGGCGGGCATCGTGGAACGGCCCAAGAAGGACGACACCGGGATGCGCTTCGGCGAGGCCACCGCCCTCCAGGTCCGTGACATCGCCCTCAGTTCCGACCGGCCCACAGCATCGATCCAGCGGGCGTGGAAAAGGCGGAGAAGGGGTGATCTCGCCGCGCTTCTCCACCGGCAGGACGTTGTGCCCTGCGGGCATGTCCGTGTCGGCGGCGATCTCAAGCCGTGCGCTCGCCGATCCTTGCGTGTCAGCCATCTGCCCCAGCGCATGGCCCGTCTCTCGATCGCATGTTCGAATCAAAGCGCATAGGCGGGCCCTCGGACTCTTACCCCCCCCAGGCGGAAGAGCCATGCTGCCACTCCACATGGATCTTAACTACGGTGCGCAGGCGAAAACTACGCTCCGTGCAGGCGATGGTCAAAGGGATGCGCTGGCCGGCCTCTGCGCCGTCGCGCTGTCCGACACACCCCGCAGGGCAGGGCAGGGCAGCATTCCGGAGCGATGCTGCGGCGCTCCGCGCCGCAGGGTTCAGGATCGGATTCC
>NZ_JBEOVN010000288.1:0-7020 GCF_040295565.1 Streptomyces sp. NPDC002785
CCGGTATCCACCGGGCCTTCACGTTTGAGTAGCGGGGACAGGATTTGAACCTGCGACCTCTGGGTTATGAGCCCAGCGAGCTACCGAGCTGCTCCACCCCGCGTCGGTACGGTGAACTGTACGGCACCGACCCGGCTTGGCCGAATCGGCTTGCGCTGGAGCCCACAAGAGGGGCGTGAGCTGGAACAGTCTGGCCGAGAGGTGCGGACCCAAGTCCGAACGGGTAAGCCAACTCGCAAGGGGCCACGGGGGACGGGTAACGCGGCGGCGAGGGCGGAGGCGGTGTCTCCCAGCCGGGGTTCCGCAGCTGTGCGGCGCTCTAGTCCACGAAAAGGCTGGCTGACCTGGGCTGACCTGCTGCAATACACTTCCGCCGACTGTGTCGGCGTGTGTCTAGTCCTGGAAACACGCGCAGGTCAGCGGCTTGCCCGCCGGTCCCGACGGGCAAACAATGCCAGCGTCTCCGGCCAGACAAACAGCCGCGTTCTGGGTCATGCAGACCATGATCCGAAACCATCGAGGTGCTCCTTCAGGCCGTGGGCATCCAGTAGCGTGGTGGCTGCAACTTCCCGCCGTTCCAGCCCACTTGACCGGCGAAGCGCGCTGACCAGCAGGAACGCCAGCGCCTAGACACACGCCCGTTCGGCGTGCCATCACGCATACCCCCAGGCCAGAGCCCCAATTCGTGGACTAGAGCACCCACTCAACTGCGGAACCCCGGCCCAGGGTCTGTCCGTCAGGCGGAGCAGCCGGCCGGGGATGCGGCGATCCGTTCGATCGTGTCGCATGCGTTGGAGTCTGATGATCACGCAGCGTAAGGGCGCGTGGGGAAGCGAAGGGTGCGACGTAGACGAACTTCTGGACGAGCTTTACGTCACGCCGCCGCCCGATTTCGTCTCCCGCCGTGAGGAGCTGGCTGCCGCGCGAGTCACCTCGGCCCAGTGCGGCATGACGAAGACGCCGAAGTTGCGGACGTCCGCCACCGTCCCGGTCAAGATCTCACCGCGCCGGATGGAGCATGCCCGCGAGTTCGCAAGCTGCTGAAGATCCGCGATTTTGACGACGGGGACCTGCAGGACCTCTTCGTGTACGAGGTCGACGGACGCGAGGTGCAGTTCGTCCGCCCCGCCGACACCAGCGACATGGCCTGGGCCGTCTACGACTTGGTCCAATACCGGGGCATGGTCTACGCCGAGCCGCACTGCAACGGTCCGCTGTGGCGATTCAGCGCGAGCGCCGCGCGGCACCGTGAACTCGCCGAGGCCGTCCGGGCCCTGCGCCGGCCGTAGCCGTCGGACCAAAGGGGGCCCAACCTTGACCGTCCGGTCCGGCGGCCCGCGCAGACTCAACGGCCGAGGCCGCGTCCAGCAACGGTCAGGCGCCGGTCTTCTTGCGCATCTCGCCGCCGCGGGAGCGGAAGGTCACTCCGGCGTCGGCGAGGAGACGGTGCACGCCGCCGTAGGAACGGTTCGTGGCTTCGGCGATGGAACGGACGGAGTCACCCTTTTCGTACCGCTCTTTGAGTTCGGCGGCGACCTGGTCGCGGGCCGGGCCCGCCATCAGTTTGCGGGCCGGTGTCTTCCTGGACATGAGCGATTCCCTCCCAGAGAACGACAGATCAGACCATGATCGCGTGCGATAGAGGGCTGAGGCCACCGATTCGGCCGAACTGTCACTGTCCGCCGGTACGGTGGGCTCATTCCAGGAACAGCAGGTTAAAGGGGCGGTAGTCATGGCGGGCGAGACACTGGCGACGGTGGTGGGCAACCTTACCGCCGACCCCGAACTGCGCTACACCAACTCCGGTATCCCCGTAGCCGGGTTCACGATCGCCTCCACCCCGCGCCACTTCGACCGCGAGCGCAACGAGTTCATCGACGCAGAGCCCCTGTTCCTGCGGTGCGCGCTGTGGCGACAAGCTGGCGAAAACGCCGCGCAGTCGCTCACCCGCGGCATGCGCGTCATCGTCCAGGGCCGTCTCAAGCAGCGCACCTTCGACGACAAGGAAGGCCAGCGCCGCACCGTCATGGAGATCGACGCTGAGGAAGTCGCCGCCTCCCTCACCTACGCGAAGGCGGCCGTCACGAAGGTCACCCGCAGCACCGGCGGCGCCCCGCCCCGCCAGGGACCAGCCCCTGCCGCGGAGTCCCGTCCCGCCGGGCAGGCGCAGGCTCCCGCCGGTGGCGAGCCGCACCCGTTCTGAGCCCAGCGATACCTGGAACGGGCCGCGAGGCTCTGGCAGCACAGATGTGCACCGGCTCGTGGCAGCAGGCGCTCGGCGCGTTCGCCGCCGTACCTCAGCGCACCGCGGCGGCCTGAGCGGAGCGTCGTGGATCTTTCGGCCGAACTGGGCGCGATCAGCCCGCCCCGTTGATGCCCGGCTGGATAGCGTGGCCGGATGGCGAAGAGGCTCAAGAAGCGGGCCGAGCCTCGCATACGGCGCATCGGCGCACAGCGCGTCATCGACCGTTCGGGAAGATAGCCGAGGCGGCTGAGCTGGCACCTGGGCAGCGTCGGGCGGTGCGGCCTCGTGTAGGTCGTATTACCGATACCGTGCGGTGTCTACGGCGTCAAATAGCGGGCGCCGAAATCTGGAGGCACCACCCCATGCTGATTGCTCAGCGTCCCTCGCTGACCGAAGAGGTCGTCGACGAGTTCCGCTCCCGGTTCGTGATCGAGCCGCTGGAGCCGGGCTTCGGCTACACCCTCGGCAACTCCCTGCGCCGGACGCTCCTCTCCTCGATCCCGGGTGCGGCTGTCACGTCCGTCCGTATCGACGGTGTCCTGCACGAGTTCACCACCGTGCCGGGCGTCAAGGAAGACGTCACCGACCTCATCCTCAACATCAAGCAGCTGGACCTCTCCTCGGAGCACGACGAGCCGGTCGTGATGTACCTGCGTAAGCAGGGTCCCGGCCTGGTCACCGCTGCTGGCATCGCGCCGCCGGCCGGCGTCGAGGTGCACAACCCGGACCTGGTGCTCGCCACGCTGAACGGCAAGGGCAAGCTGGAGATGGAGCTGACCGTCGAGCGCGGTCGCGGCTACGTCTCCGCCGTCCAGAACAAGCAGGTCGGCCAGGAGATCGGCCGTATTCCGGTCGACTCGATCTACAGCCCGGTGCTGAAGGTCACGTACAAGGTCGAGGCGACCCGTGTCGAGCAGCGCACCGACTTCGACAAGCTGATCGTCGACGTCGAGACCAAGCAGGCCATGCGTCCGCGTGACGCCATGGCGTCGGCCGGCAAGACGCTGGTCGAGCTGTTCGGTCTGGCGCGCGAGCTCAACACCGACGCCGAGGGCATCGACATGGGCCCCTCCCCGACGGACACCGCTCTCGCCGCCGATCTGGCGCTGCCGATCGAGGAGCTCGAGCTCACCGTCCGGTCGTACAACTGCCTCAAGCGCGAGGGCGTCCATACGGTCGGTGAACTTGTCGCCCGCTCCGAGGCGGACCTGCTCGACATCCGCAACTTCGGCGCGAAGTCGATCGACGAGGTCAAGGCGAAGCTGGCCGGCATGGGCATGGGCCTCAAGGACAGCCCGCCCGGATTCGACCCGATCGCCGCCGCCTTCGGCGACGCGGACGCGAGCTTCGTCGAGACCGAACAGTACTGAACGCTGCGCCGGGTCGCGCGGAGCCGGGAGTCGCCTCCCGGCTCGCACGGCCAGTCAGGCAAACGGCCACATTACGGCAGCTCAGATGCCCTGCCAGTCATATCCGTTGTCGTGCGGCGACCACTACGGGAACCCCCGTCCCGGCGGGCGGCCAGCGCCGTGCGGGCCCGGTGGTCGATCTCGATGAGGTAGGGGGCGACGAAGCCGTGGTAGTCCGCTTTGCGCCTGGTCGGTAGATCCCGCCAGCCGGTGATGCGGCCACGGCAGTGGCGCGCACCGCACCGGCAGCGGGCGGCGAAGTAGTCGACCGAGTAGTTCCGCATCGCATAGTCGAAAGTGATCTCCTCGCCGGCGGTTATGGGTGCGCGGGCGACGAAGTCGTGCGCACCGCTGGAATTGAGGCGGATCCCGCAATTCGGTTCACACGAGTGGTTCACCTTCGGGACGAGCCCGCTGTGCAACACGAAACGTTCCGCACCGACCTGGGAGGCGTGGGAGTGGTTGCGGTCCAGTTCACGGTCGATGACACCGACCATCACCGTCTCATCGATCCGGAAGGGCCGGGTGGCGAAAACACCCTCGCCTTTTTCGTGTGTTCCCCGAAGTTCGAAGCCGTCATCCATCGTCGCCTGCTCTCTGAGGGGATCAGCACGCCCGCGGCTGCTCTCGCCGCGGGCACGACAGATCGACGCGCCGCCGAGGATCTCCCCGACCGCGGTCCGCTGATCCTTGCATCACACCCGATCGGCCATGGCCCTTTCAGGACCGGACGATCACTGTCAACGGCCCCGGATCGGCCACCACCGGCTCGCAAAGTTGATCTTGCGCACGGGCGTGGGCGGCTCGCTCGGCGGTGAAGGTGCGCTGGCGTTGTCACGTTGTTGGGTGTGTGGGTGTCTGACGGTGTGTCGAGGTGTGGTGGGGCCGGGTGCCGGCCCTGGGCTCAGGCCGCGGTGGGCCGGTCGGTGACGCCGGTGATCTGCTCCCAGATGGTGAAGCGGACGGTCATTTCGGCGCGGTGTCGGGTGCCGGTCATCAGGTGGCGGTGGGGTCGGAAGTGAGGTGAGATGCCGCTGAACGCGGACAGGAACCGCTGCGCGGCGCCGACGCTGCGGAAGCCTTTCATTGCCCGTTGTCGGCGTACGGACTTAGATCCCCAGTTGCGTACCTTTCTTCGTCCCCACCTGTCAGGCCACGTCCGTCTCGCGCTCGATGGCCTGGAGGCGGTTCTTCAGCCGGTAGCTGGGCCCGTTGATCGGGACGACTTCGCAGCGGTGAAGGAGGCGGTCGAGGATGGCGGTGGCGAGGACTTCGTCGCCGAAGACCTGGCCCCATTCGCTGAAGGTCTTGTTCGAGGTCAGGATGATCGAGCCCTTCTCGTAGCGCTTGGAGATCACCTGGAACACCAGGTTGGCCTCGGCCCGCTCCAAAGGCTGGTAGCCGACCTCATCCACCACCAGGACGCTCGGCCGCAGGTAGGAACCGAGTTTGCTGGTCAGACGCCCGGCCGCCTCGGCGGCCTTGAGGTTGCGGACCATGTCGTCGAGGCTGGTGAAGTAGATCGAATAGCCAGCCCGGCAGGCCGCGACCGCCAGCGCGATGGCAATGTGCGTCTTGCCGACCCCGGGCGGCCCGAGCAGGGCCGCGTTGGCCTTGGCCTCGACGAAGGACAGGGTGGCAAGATCCTTGACCTTGCGCGGGTCGAGTTCGGGCTGGAAGGAAAAGTCGTACTCATCCAGCGTCTTGTGGTGCGGCAGGCGGGAAAGCCGCAGGCCCTGGCGGAAGCGGCGGTCGTCACGGACGGCGAGTTCCTCGGAGAGGACCAGGTCGAGGAAGTCGAGGTAGCCCAGCTTGCCCTCGTCCGCGCGACGGGCGAACTCGTTGATGGTTTCCGCCAGATGGGGCAGGCCAAGCTTCGCGGCCGTAGTGCGGATCCGGTTGCCGGTCAGCTCGCTCAAGATGGTTCCTCCGTCGTGCGGTGGGTGGTGAAGGGGCGGGTGCCGGTCAGCTCGTCATAGACCGACAACGGTCGGCGGCCGACCTCGACGCGGGTGGCCGCAGCCCGGTTCAGCAGGGCCTGCAACGGTCCGGCCTCTTCACTTAGGGGGCGGTGGTGACGTGGCTGGACGGGGACTTCGCCGGTGGTCGTCCGGCGTCCCTTGCCGGTGGGCAGCCCGTCCCAGTGCGTTTCCTCGACCACGCGGGCCCCGCGGCCGACCGCTCGGGGGTGCATGGCCAGCAGTGTTCCGCCGCGGGAGTCGGGGACCGTGGAATGCAGCATGACCTGCGATTTCGTGGCCCGGATCTCGACAAGCTGTCGAGGGTGGACCTTGCGGGCGGGCACCGAGTAGAGGTTGCCGCCGAACGCGATCAGGCAGTCCTTGCCGACGGGCCGCAGGTGCCGTTCGGCCACGAGATACGGGGCCGGCGGCAGCGTTTTGAGGGCTGCGTGGTCCCGGGCGGCACGATGCCCGATCACCTCACGGTGGGTCTTGTGGATCTGAGCCCGCCGCTGCGGCACCCAGGTCGTGAACGCGGCGTCCATCTCCTCGATGGAGGAGAAAGCCCAGCTTCGCCGGGCGCTCTCATGGGTGTTGGTGGCCCCTTGACCGGTGGGTCGGCGGCTTCGGTATAGGGAAGTCGCGAAGGCCGGACTGGCACACCGATGTCACCTGACTCCCGCACCCGCACCTCTCACGTCCCGCCCCTGCTCGGACGGCGTGGGCGGCCGGTTGCGTTAGGCAGCTCCCGGAGGGCGCGCTTGGCTGCACGCAGCCGAGGCGCCGGCGAGTGTGCCCATGGCGGATGCATCGAAAGCGTGGTGCGGGCAGCGCGTTGGCTACTGTGGACTGGTGGATGCCGCGAAGATCGGTCTGCTGGGGGCAGTCGCTGCTGCTCTGATCGCAGCGCTGGCTGCGACGATCGGCCCTCTGACTGTTCAGCACAGGAAGGAACGCGCTGACAGCAGGCAGAGGCTGGAGGACGCCGTCGCCCGAAGAATTGACGTCGTCAACAACGCCGGCGTGTGCTGCCGTGCGTGGCTTACCTTCCTCGTCCGCGTCCTGGAGGACGCCCAGGCAGGCAGAGTGCTGCCTGTCGACGACTTCGACGAGAAGAGCGAGCCGCTCAGGTCTGCTGCCGAGAGCGCCCTCGCTCAAGCGGTACACGCAGGCTATGAGTTGCTCGACAGCGAACTGGCCCACGCTCTGCGTTCCGTGGAGTCCGCGGTGCGCAGAGCGTTGCTGAACCCCGTCCACGCACCAGTAGACCAACTGCGGGACCAGGCAGACGCCTACTTCGCACCCAGAGAGCTAGTAGGGCTTTGTTAGGTACCCCGGATAATCAAGCAGGAGTAGGGTTGTGATCTTCTTTCAGGTGTGACTCCTGAGGAGATGGAAGAGGTCC
>NZ_JBEOVN010000289.1:0-7009 GCF_040295565.1 Streptomyces sp. NPDC002785
CGGGCTTTGAGAGCCCGTCCGGCGGCTGAGGACAAAGTGCCCACCGGGCGCCCCAGTACGCGCACCCCTCAGAAGAACACCGACCTCCGCTGCACCAACAACTTGTACAGCGTGTGCTGAATCTGCTCCCGCACCTGATCCGTCAGATTGAACATCAGCATCGGATCCTCCGCCGCCTCCACCGGATACCCGCTCGTGGAAATCGGCTCCCCGAACTGAATCGTCCACTTCGTCGGCAACGGCACCGCCCCGAGCGGCCCCAGCCAGGGAAACGTCGGCGTGATCGGGAAGTACGGAAACCCCAGCAGCCGCGCCAGCGTCTTCGAGTTGCCGATCATCGGGTAGATCTCCTCCGCCCCCACGATCGAGCACGGAACGATCGGCACCCCGGCCCTCAGCGCCGTGGACACAAAGCCGCCCCGCCCGAAGCGCTGCAGCTTGTACCGCTCGCCGAACGGCTTGCCGATGCCCTTGAAGCCCTCCGGCATCACCCCGACGACCTCGCCCCGCCGCAGCAGCCGCTCCGCGTCCTCCGCACAGGCCAGCGTGTGCCCGGCCTTGCGGGCAAGCTCGTTGACCACCGGCAGCACGAAGACGAGGTCGGCGGCGAGCAGCCGCAGATGCCGCCCCGCCGGATGGTTGTCGTGCACGGCGACCTGGAGCATCAGCCCGTCGAGCGGCAATGTCCCCGAGTGGTTGGACACGATGAGCGCCCCGCCGTCGGACGGGATGTTCTCGATGCCCTTCACCTCGACCCGGAAGTACTTCTCGTACATCGGCCGCAGCGTCGACATCAGGACCTGATCGGTCAGCTCCTTGTCGTACCCGAACTCGTCGACGTCGTACTCACCGGTGACCCGCCGCCGCAGGAACGCGAGCCCGCCGGCGATCCGTCGGTCCCAGCCACCGCGCTCGGCCCCCTCCCGGGGCTGCCCGGCCGGCTGGGGCTCCTCCTGCGGCAGCGAGGCGTCCTGCTGCCCCGGAAGGGCGCTGACGGCCGCCGTCCCGACCACAGCGGCTGCCGAGGGCCCTTGGCCCCGGCGTCGCGCAGAGCGCGGTGAGCCGCCCGACCGCGAACGGTCGTCGTCGAACGGAATGACCTTGGCATCCGCCATCGTCGATGCGCTCCTCTACCTGGCGCTGGGGGTCGGGTGCGTGCCGCCCGCCCCGGTGATCCCCGGAACATCGCCGACCGCCCCGGTGAACGGCATGCCGGCCAGTCGGTCGACCGCCCTGCCCACCGCCTCCGGCGGTAGCAGTCCCGGCCCCTGACTACGCGCGAACTCGGCGAACGTCTCCGCGGTACTGAACCGCGGGTGGAAACCCAGGGTCTCGCGCATCTGGACCGTGGAGACCACCCGGCCGTGGGTGAGCAGCCGGATCTGTTCCGGCGAGAAGTCCGTCATGCCGACCGTACGCAGCGCCTGGCCGACCCAGGTGACGGCGGGCAGCAGCAGCGGCATCGTCGGCCGCCCCAGCCGCCGCGAGCACTGCGAGAGCAGCAGCACGCCGTCCCCGGCGATGTTGAAGGTGCCGCTGTTCAGCGTCCCGCGTCTTGGCTCGCGCGAGGCGATTCCCAGTACGTCGACGACATCGTCCTCGTGCACGAACTGGAGCCTCGGGTCGTATCCGAACACCGTCGGCAGTACGGGCAGCGACAGATAGTCGGCGAGCGGCGAATCCGCCTTCGGCCCCAGGATGTTCGCGAACCTGAGCACACACACGGCGACGTCCGGCCGACGGCGCGCGAAGCCCCGTACGTACCCCTCGACCTCCACCACGTCCTTGGCGAAACCCCCGCTCGGCAGGGACTTGGGCGGGGTGGTCTCGGTGAAGACCGCAGGATCGCGGGGCGCGGAGCCGTACACATTCGTACTGGACTTGATCACCAGCCGCCGCACACTCGGCGCCTTCTGGCAGGCACCGAGCAGCTGCATCGTACCGATGACGTTGGTCTCCTTGACCATCGTCCGGCCACCCGTGCCGACCGCCTTGGCGGAGACGTCCAGATGGACGACCGTGTCGACGGAATGCTCGGCGAGAACTCTGGCGATCGCGGGCTGGCGGATGTCCGCGCGGACGAAGTCGGCGTCGCCCAACTGATGTCCGGGCGCGACCGCGTCAACGGCGATCACCCGGTCCACTTCCGGATCCCGCTGGATGCGCCGCACGAAGCGGCCGCCCAGCTGCCGGGCCGCTCCCGTGACCAGCACGACCTTCCCCAAGATCAGCGCCTTCCGTCGAAAGGTTTCCCCTGGCCGTCACCGTAGCGGGTGGATGTTGCCCCGCGATGACCGCACGGCGGCCTTCCATCAAGTCTTTGGCCCGAATGCGCGTACGTGCCGCCCACCACGCACCGCAGCCCTCCCGCCATGTCGGCGGAAGGGCTGCGGATTCACGAACTGCGTTCGCCTACTTCTTGTTGCGACGCTGAACGCGCGTGCGCTTGAGCAGCTTGCGGTGCTTCTTCTTGGCCATCCGCTTGCGCCGCTTCTTGATAACAGAGCCCACGACTACCCTCGCTCACTTCTTCTTCACTGGTGCGGGGCGTCTGGGCCCACACGACCTACGTCGGCCTAGCCTACCCGCCACCGCGTGAGGGGCGTAATCCGAGGTGAACCTCAGGCGGACTCCACCCCCACAAAGGACTCGCGGAGATACTCGTGAATCGCTTGCTCCGGAACCCGGAAGGACCTCCCCACCCGGATCGCCGGCAGATGACCGCTGTGCACCAAGCGGTACACGGTCATCTTCGACACCCTCATGACCGAGGCGACTTCCGCCACAGTCAGAAACTTGACCTCGTTGAGAGGCCTCTCGCTGCCAGCAGCCATGACCCACCTGTACCTTCCGCACGAGACGCGCACCGGCTTCCCCTCCGGTGACTCTTCGTCGCTGTGCGCTCACTCACCAGATTAGGGGCGTGTGATGCGAGTGGGGAAGAGGAGAGACGATCGGCCGCCTACTGTGACAGACACGCCCGATTGAGTACATAGCGAGTGAGCGGCCGGTAGTAGGCGGACCGCACGGCGTCGTCGAGCGGAACGGCGACCGACACCCGCCCCTCGGCCTCCCCGACGAACAGCGCCGGATCGTCCGTATCCGCAAGACCGATCGCCTCGATGCCCAGCTGACCTGCCCCGCAGACCCACCCGTGGTCCCCGACGACCAGCTCCGGCAGCCGCCCGCGACCTTCCGCGACCGCCTCCAGGGCGACCCGGACCGGCAACGGTGAATGGGTATGTGCGCCGGTGGCACCACCGGGAGCCCGCACGCCAGGTTCGCGCACCATCGCGACACCTCGTACGTAGTCGAGGCTGTACGTGCGTACGCCGAACCGGGTCGTTATGTCGATACATCGCCCCTGCGCGGGGGTGAGTACGGGGCACCCGGCCGCCGACATGGCGTCTGCCAACTCTGCGTAGAAACCGAGCAGCCGGTGCGGATGACCGGTCCCGAACAGCACCGGCGCCCGCCGGGCCGCGGCATACGACAGCCGCACGGCGAAGGCGTCCAGACGTGCCAGGGTCAGCTCCGGATCGATCACATCAGGGCCCGAGACATGAGCAGGATCGTCCGAGACCCCGCACTTTTCGGCCATGAGACGAAGAAGATCGGGCTCTTTCCAGCCCCATTCGGGGGCGAGGCCGAGCATCACCCGCGGGTCGCGGGCCGCGAAGAGCCGATAGCTCCGCAGACTCACTTCCCTCGGTGTGGCCACGGGCCCGGCCAGCCGGGCCGCCAGCAGATGCGCACGCAGCGCTCCGGTGCTCAACACCCCACCGATGCTCCCCCAATCACCCGGACGGGGGGCCAGAAGCCCGGTTGCGCCCCACGGTTGGCGTAACCATTCCCCGCCATCGCACAAAATCGGCCGCACCGCGACCGCACCGCCCGCCTCAGGCCAGCAGCCCCCGCAACGGGAACGCCGCCCGCCTGGTCGCCAGCACCGCCTGATCCAGCCGGTCCGCGGGGTCGTACCCCTCCTCCCACGACTTCCAGGAAGGCGTACGCCCGTCCGTCATCCGGGCCGGCCCCAGCTGCCGCGTCCGGGCATAGACCTCGTCCCGCCACGAGGACGGAATCACCGACTCCGGGTCCACCGGCGCATGCGCGGCGATCCCCACCAGATGAGTCCAGGACCGCGGCACCACATCGACCACCGCGTAGCCGCCTCCGCCCAGCGCCACCCAGCGCCCGCCATCCACGTACGCATGGGCGAGATCGTGACAGGCCGCCATCACCGCCCGCTGCGCGTCCAGCGACACCACGAGATGAGCGAGGGGATCCTCGAAATGCGTATCGGCCCCGTGCTGACTCACCAGCACCTGCGGCCGGAAGTCCGCCAGCAGTTCCGGCACCACCGCATGGAACGCCCGCAGCCACCCCGCGTCCCCCGTACCGGCCGGCAGCGCCACATTCACCGCACTGCCCTCACCCGCCCCGGAGCCGGTCTCCTCCGGCCAGCCGGTCTGCGGGAAAAGCGTGCGCGGGTGCTCGTGCAACGACACGGTCAGGACCCGCGGATCCTCCCAGAAGGCCGCCTGCACCCCGTCCCCGTGGTGCACATCCACATCGATGTACGCGACCCGCTCGGCACCCATCTCCAGCAGCCGCGCGATGGCGAGCGCCGGATCGTTGTAGATGCAGAACCCCGACGCACCGCCCGGCATGGCGTGATGCAGCCCGCCCGCGAAGTTCACGGCATGCGCGGTGTCGCCGCGCCAGACCGCCTCGGCCGCCGCCACCGACTGCCCGGCGATCAGCGCCGACACCTCGTGCATCCCCGCGAACGCGGGATCGTCCACCGTCCCGAGACCGTAGTTCTGATCGGCGTGCTTCGGATCCGCCGAGGCGGCGCGCACGGCGGCCACATAGTCCTCACGGTGCACCAGTCGCAGCGTGGACTCCCCGACGGGTTTGGCCGCCACCACATCCACCGCACCGTCCAGCCCGAACGCCCGCACCAGCCCCATCGTCAGCGCGAGTCTGACGGGATCCATCGGATGACTTTCCCCGAAGTCGTATCCCGTTACTGCGTCATCCCACATCAACTGTGTGCGGCCGGTCATGCCCGCCACCGTATCGGGCAGGCTCCGCACCGAACGATTTGGCGTACACGAGCGTCGCAAGCACCAACACCATCGGCACGAGCATCGCCCCCCGGTAGCTCCAGGCGTCCCCGAGCGCCCCCACCAGCGGCGACCCCACCAGAAATCCCACGTAGTTGAAGACATTCAGCCGCGCGACGGCCGTATCACTCGCCCCGGGGAACATCCGCCCGGCAGCGGCGAACGTCTGCGGCACGATCACACACAGCCCGAGCCCCAGCAAGGTGAACCCGAGCATCCCGACCCACGCCCCACCGGCCACCGCCACCACGCCGAACCCGGTGGCAGCCAGCACACTCCCGAACCGCACCACGGCCACAGCCCCGAACCGTCGCACCCCGAAGTCCCCGACAGCCCGCCCCAACAGCGTCGTCACCATGTAGACGTTGTACGGAACGGTCGAGAGCTGCTCCGAGCTCCCCAGCACGTCCTGCAGATACTTGGCACTCCAGTTGGAGACCGTCGAGTCCCCGATGTACGCGAAGCTCATCACCAGACAGAGCGGCATCAGCAACGTGAAGGAGACGGAGGTGGCCCCCTTACCCTGCGCCTCCCCCGGACCCTGCTCCACCGACGCGCCGTCGACGTACCACCGGCTCCCGATGAACGCGACGGGCAGCAGCACGGCAACCGTCGGCAGGTACGAGACCAGCAGCGACAGATCCCAGTGCGCCCCGGCCCACGCCATGGACGCCCCGGCGATCCCGCCCAGGCTGTACGCGGCATGGAACCCGAGCATGATGGAACGCCCGTACGCCCGCTGAAGACTGACCCCCATCATGTTCATGGAGGCATCGAGCGCCCCGACGGCAAGCCCGAACACTCCGAGCGCCAGGGCCGCCTCCCACAATGCGCTCCCGGCCCCGACACCGAGCAGCGCCAGCAACACGACGGGTTGTGCCCACCTCAGTACGCTCCCGGGCCGCATCCGCGCGACCACCTTCTCGGTGACCACGCTGCCTGCCCCGGCCAGGATGGGCACCGCGGCCAGGAACACCGGCAACAGCCCGTTGGATATCCCGTACCGGTCCTGGATGGCGGGAATCCGCGTCACGAGCAGCGCAAAGGTGACTCCCTGCACGAAGAAGCTCAACGCGAGGGAGGCCCTGCCGTGCCGCACACGAGCATCTGTCATGGCCGCGAGCGTAGGGCCAGTCTCTACCCATGGGTAGGTGGATCAGGCGAGCAATTCCCGCAGTTGACTCATGTCGGAGAAGTGCCCGGTCACCCCGGTGAGCCGGTCCGCCGGCATCATCGAGGTAAACCCGTACACATCCATCTCCGCGGCCCTGGCCGCCTCCACTCCGAGCGAACTGTCTTCGATGACGACACACCGCTCGGGAGGTACGCCCATCCGTTCGGCGGCATGCAGGTACAGATCGGGCGCCGGCTTTCCCTGCCCCACATCCTCCGCGCTGAAGATCCACTCCTCCTCGAACCACTGGTCGAGCCCGGTCTTGCGGTGTCCGACTCTGATCCGCTCGTGGTTGCTGGAGGACGCGACGCAGTAGGCCACCCCATCGGCGACAAGCTTCCCCAGCACATCGTCGACACCCGCCACCGGCTCCAGCTCCTGCTGGAACGCAGCGAAGATCCGTGAGTGAAGCGTCTCGTCGAAGTCCGCGGGCAGCTTCTCCCCGGTCCTCTCCTCGACGAGATCGTGCACCCGGTGCACGGCAGCCCCCATGTAGTCGCGAAGACACTCCTGGTACGAGGTGGGATGACCGAGCTCCGTGAGGTACTCGGCCAGGATGGTGTTGGAGATCGGCTCGCTGTCCACGAGCACACCGTCGTTGTCGAAGATGACCAGTTCGTAGCGCATGGTTCGAGCCTAGACGCTCAGAACGCAGGAAAGCCCCGTGCCACAAGGGCACGGGGCTTTCCTTAAAAGGAGTTCG
>NZ_JBEOVN010000290.1:0-6994 GCF_040295565.1 Streptomyces sp. NPDC002785
CACCACGTGATCATTCCGGGGCCGTCGCCATGCCCGGAAGGCAGATCACGACCGTCACGCATCACGCATGATCAGCCACCCGACAGGCTCTGAGGCGGCGGACCCGCAGGAGCGGATCGGAGCGCGTGCCCTCCGAGGGCTGCCCGGCCGCGCGTACGTACGCAAGGACCTGGCCGTCGCCGAGGAGCACGTGACACGCGCCGGGTTACCGGCGTACTGGCCGGCACCGACGACGGACCGGGTGCCACGTGCCCGCACGCGGGCACGCGCCCGCACGCGAAACCCGAACCCGAACCCGTCGGAACGAATCGGCGACCCGGCTCCTCTGTGGGGTGACACATCCCGTCACCACCGTCCGCCCCCGCAGAGGAGCACCCCATGAACCCCACCCGGCGCATGCCCACCACCACCACCGCGGCCGCGGCCGTCGCCACCGTCCTCGCCGCCGACGGGCTGCTGCACGTGCTCTGGTCCACCGGCACCACCTGGCCCGCGCACGACGCCAGGTCCCTCTCGTATGCCGTACTCGGCATCGACGCACCCTTCACCCCGCCCGTGGTCCTCCCCCTCGCCGCCCTGCTGTTCACCGGCGCGGCCCTGGTCACCGCCCGCGCCCGCCTGGGCCGCACCCACCGCCTGGGCCGGCTGCTCCAGGCCGGCACCGTGGCCGTCGCCTGCGGCACCGCACTGCGCGGCCTCGCCGGGATCGCCTGGGCATGCGGGCTGCGCACCGGGCTGGACGGCGGGGCGGGCGACACGTTCCACTGGCTCAACCTGGCGCTCTACACCCCTCTTTGCCTGGTACTCGCGGCAGCCGCGCTCCGGGTGGCGGCCGGGAAGGAAGCCCCGACCCGTGACCGATGACCACGACCGCACCGTCCGGCTGGTGCGTGCGGCCCAGCGCGGCGACACGATCGCCATGAACGAGCTCCTGGACGTCCTCACCCCGTACGCGGGCCGCATCTGCACGCCCATCGCCCTGGCCGACGGGCCGGACGCCGTCCAGGAGACCCTCGTCGCCGTCTTCCGCGGCCTGCGCACCCTCAAGGAACCGGCGGCGCTGTACGGATGGGTGCGCGCCATCGCCTGCCGGGAGGCGGTCCGCATCGCCCGGCGCACCGCACGCTCCGTACCCGTGGACCTCGCCGCCGTCCCCCAGCGCGGCGACCCGCAGTTGGCCTCCGACATCGGCGACGTCCTCGCCCGCCTCTCCCCGGAACACCGGGCCGTCCTCGTCCTGCGTGACGCCGAAGGCCTGGACGAGCAATCCGCCGCCGCACTCCTCGGCCTGCGCGTGGGCACCGTCAAGTCACGGCTGCACCGGGCCAGGAACTCCTTCCGGAAGGCATGGACGTCATGACCGAAACCCCTCTCCCCCAGTGGCCCACCACCCCGGAACTCGACCCGGTCCGCCGCCTGCACGCCCTCGCGGCGGGCGTCCGCGGCGCCCGCGTCACCACCCGCGAGATCCCTGCTCCCTACGCCACCGTCCACCCGCTGCTGGCCGACATCGACGGCGAACTGTCCCGCCTGGTTCCCGACATGCGCCGCCTTGAGCTCACCGGCGCGGACGGCGACCGCATCGAGGCCGTGGCCCGCAGCCGCTTCGGCATGCACGCCCGCTTCCACGGCGTACGCCGCCCCGGCTGGCTCTGGCTGCAGAGCCGCTTCGTCCTGATCGGCATGGCGGCCACCCCGTCCCCCGCCACCCCCGGCCATACCCTGGTCGCCTTCACCGGTGGCGTACGCGTCCCGGGCCGCGCGGCCCTGATCCCCGTTGCCGTGGGACGGGCCGGACGACGGGTGCTGGGGCGGCTGGAGGAGCGGGTGGCGGGATGACCGGTCAGTCCTCCACGACCAGCGCCGGAGTCTCCTTCGTCAGCACCTCGCCACGGAAGAACGCCGGGCTGAGACGCTGCATCACCAGCATCAGCACGAGACCGAGCAGCAGCAGCCCGACACCGATCACGAACACCGAGCCGACCCCGAAGACCGACGAGCCGGAGCCGTACGCCGGATTCCACATGTCGTACAGGGTCTTACCGAAGACCGCGGTGAGCAGAATGCCGCCGACGACCGGGAAGAGACCCTTGAAGAGCAGGTCGCGGCCGGAGCGGGTCAGGTCGGCGCGGAAGTACCAGGCGCAGGCGAAGGCCGTCAACGCGTAGTAGAAGCAGATCATGAGGCCGAGCGCGTAGATCGTGTCGACCAGGACGTGCTCACTGACCAGCGTCATGACCGTGTAGAAGACTCCGGTCGCCACGCCCGCCGTGACGGTGGCCTTGCCCGGGGTCCTGAAGCGCGGGTGGACGCGGGCGTACGAGGCGGGCAGGGCCTCGTACGCGGACATCGCCAGGACCGTGCGGGCCACCGGGATGAAGGTGGTCTGCAGGCTCGCGGCGGCGGAGGCCAGGACGGCGATGAAGAGCAGGACGCCGAGGCCGGGACCCATGACCGGGCCGGCGAGCGCGGCGAAGACGTTGTCGGAGGTGTCCGGGTTGGCGAGGCCGAGACCGGAACCGCCGGAGCCGACGGCCATCTGGGCGGCGACCGCGGTCGCCAGGTAGGAGCCGACGAGCACGACCATCGCGATGAGAGCGGCCCGCCCGGGGGTCTTCTCGCTGCCGACGGTCTCCTCGTTGGCGGTCAGACAGGCGTCCCATCCCCAGAACATGAAGATCGACAGCGACAGACCGGCCGTGAACGCCGCGAACGACTGAACCGCGAACGGGTTCAGCCAGGACCAGGAGAAGTGCAGCGACGAGGCGAAGTCCCCGCTGTTCGCCTTCTGTACGGCCATCGCCACGAACAGCGCGAGGACGACGAGTTGAAGGCCCACCAAGGCGTACTGGACGCCCTTGGTGGCCGTCATCCCCCGGTAGCTGATCGCCGTGGCGATCGCGATCAGGATCAGACAGGTGAGGATGTGGACGGGCTTGCTGTCGTCCAGGGCGGCGATCGAGCCGCTGCCCGTGATCTCGCCCGCGAGGAGCCAGAAGTACGAGGTGGCCACGCCCGCCAGGTTCGACAGGACGATGATCGTCGCGATGACCAGGCCCCAGCCGCACATCCAGCCGAGGCGCGGGCCGAACGCCTTCACCGTCCAGGTGAAGGACGTGCCGCAGTCCGGCATGGCCTTGTTGAGCTCGCGGTACGCGAACGCGACGAGCAGCATCGGCAGGAAGCCGGCCAGGAAGACGGCGGGCATCTGCACGCCGACCTCACCCGCGGTGGAGCCGAGGGTGGAGGTGAGGCAGTAGACGGGGGCGACGGTGGAGATGCCGATGACGGCACTGCCCATCAGGCCGACGGAGTTGCCGCCGAGGCCCTTGCCGCGTACACCGCCGTTGGCCGGGGCGGCGTCCCGGACCGTGTCTCCGGCCTGCGGCCGCGCGTCCAGCTGTGTCATGGAAAGGACGTTAAGCGCTGCGATTTCCACATCCGGAGGCTGACGCTCCGGCACTTCGTCCTTGAATTTCATGAGACAGAACGGAGACTCGGGAGTTAATCGAAGGTGTTCAGCGAAAGCGACCTACCAATGAGAGGTCGACACCCAGTCGCAGCAATGTACGAGAATCGCAGCACTGCCCGTTTTGTGGGGATTCAAAATTTTCCCGTGAGTGTCCGCTCAGCGGACACTCACGGAGCCCCGCCGGTTCAGCCCGGCCAGACAATCGCCTGGAGTTCGCTGTACGCGTACAGGGCGTACGAGCCGACATCGCGCCCGACACCACTCTTCTTGAACCCGCCGAACGGGGCCTCCATGTTCCGCCCGATGGTGTTCACGCCGACTCCACCGGCGCGCAGCTGCCGGGCCGTCCGGAAGGCGCGTGCCACGTCCGAGGACCAGACGTAGTCGATCAGTCCGTAGTCGCTGTCATTGGCGAGTGCGATGCCCTCCTCCTCGTCGTCGAAGGGGACGACCACGACGACCGGGCCGAAGATCTCCTCGCGGACGACGCGCATGTCGTTGGTGCAGTCGGCGAGGAGGGTGGGAGCGACGTAGAAGCCCCGGTCGAGTCCGGCCGGGCGTCCACCGCCCGTGACGATCCTCGCCCCCTCCTTCCGGCCGAGCTCGATGTACGACTCGATGCGGTCGCGGTGGGCGGCGGAGATGACCGGGCCGACGACCGTGTCCCTGGCCGTCGGGTCGCCCACCTTCAGATGGCCCGCGTACGCGGTGAGTTTCTCGATCAGGGCGTCGTGGGCGGCGCGCTGGACGAGGACGCGGGTCGGGGCCGTACAGATCTGGCCGCTGTAGAAGGAGAACGTGGTGCCGATGCCCGCCGCCGCGGAGTCGAGGTCCGCGTCGTCCAGGACGACGGCCGCTCCTTTCCCGCCCAGCTCCATCAACTGCCGCTTCATGGAGCGCCCGCACACCTCGGCGATGCGCTGCCCGACGGCGGTGGAGCCGGTGAAGCTGACCATGTCGACGTCGTCGCAGTCCACGGCGGCCTCGCCCGCCTCGGGGCCGGACCCGGTGACGACATTGACGACACCCGCCGGGACGCCCGCCTCTTCGAGCGCCTCGGCCATCCGGTAGACGGAGAGCGGGTCCTGCGGTGCGGGTTTCACGACGACCGTGTTGCCCATGGCGAGTGCGGGGGCGACCTTGCCGGCCGGGTTGGCCCAGGGGTTGTTGTACGAGGTGATGCAGGTGACGACGCCGACCGGCTGGCGTACGGCGAGCGCCCCGAAGACACCGGCCCGCCCCATCGGCCCGGCCTCGTTGATCTGTGGTGCGATCGCCTCCTCGACCGGTTCCAGGGCGCCCCTGGCGTACCGGCGGAAGCGGGCGGCGCCGACGGCGGCCTGCATGCCCCTGGCCGTTGACGTGGTGGCACCGCTCTCCGCCTGAGCGAGAGCGGCGTTGCCGACGAGGCCGCGCTGCATCAGGTCGGCGGCCCGGTCGAGGATCGCGGCCCGCTCCTCGGGGCGAGTGCGGGACCAGGTGGCGAAGGCCTCGCGGGCCGCTGCCGCTGCCGCGTACACCTGCTCGCGGCTCGCCTCGGGCGCGAGCCCGACGACCTCCTCGGTGGCCGGGTTGATCACCTCGTAGTGGCCGTGATCGGGTTCGGTCCACTCGCCGCCGATGAAGAGGCGCCGGCTTCTGTCGCTCATACGGTACTCACCGTCCGGGTGTCGCGGCCGGAGCGGAGCACCGTACCGGGGACCGCGCCGGTCACCTTGTCGTCCCGCAGCGTCTCCACGCCGTTGACGCGGACCGACACGATGCCGATGGCCTTGGAGTCGAGGCGCGGGCTGTCGCCGGGCAGATCGTGTACGAGGGTGGCGGGCCCGGCGTCGATGCGTTCCGGGTCGAAGAGGACGAGGTCGGCGTGGAAACCCTCCTCGATGCGGCCGCGGTCACGGAGCCCGAAGAGCCGGGCCGGGTCGTCGGTGAGCATCTTGACGGCCTGTTCGAGAGGGAGGAGTCTGCGTCGGCGCAGGCAGTCGCCGAGGAAGCGGGTGGTGTACGGGGCGCCGCACATCCGGTCCAGGTGCGCGCCCGCGTCGGAGCCGCCGAGCATGACGTCCTCGTGCTCCCAGGTCCGCCGTCGCAGCGCCCAGGAGTCTGGGTCGTTGTCGGTGGGCATGGGCCACAGCACCGTACGCAGCTCGTCGTCGGCGCAGATCTCGACGAGGCAGTGGAAGGGGTCCAGCCCGCGTTCGGCGGCTATGTCGCCCACGACGCGGCCGCTCAGCCCTTCGTTGGCCGCGCTGTACGTGTCCCCGATGACGTACCGGCCGAAGTCGGCGAGGCGGCGGAAGACGCCGGCCTCCTTGCTGCCGGCACGGCGGAGCATTTCGGCGCGGGTACCGGCGTCGCGGAGCCGTTCGATGCGTTCGGGAACGGGGAGGGCGAGGATGTCGCCCCAGCCGGGGATGAGGTTGAGGGCACAGAAGGTGCCGAGCGACATGTTCATGGGGGTGAGGATCGGCATGGTGAGTGCGACGATCCGGCCACCGGCGCGGCGGGCCCGTTCGCTGGGGACGAGCTGGCGGGGCACGCGTTCGGGGACGGCGGCATCGACGGTGAGGACGTTCCAGTTCAGCGGGCGCCCCGCGGTGGCGGTCATGTCGACGAGGAGCTCGATCTCTTCGTCGGAGAACTGGTCGAGGCAACCCGCGACGATCGCTTCGAGCTGGGTGCCTTCGTGTTCGCCGACGGCGCGGGAGAGAGCGAGGAGCTCCTCGGGGAGCGCGTGCCGGGAGGCGACCGGCTGTCCGTCACCGTCGGAGTGGGTGGTGGACTGCGTGGTGGACAGCCCCCAGGCTCCGGCGTCCATCGCGTCGTGGAAGAGCGCGAGCATGGCATCGAGTTGAGCGGGGGTGGGCTGCCCGCCGATCGCGTCGGCGCCCATGACGTGCCTGCGCAGGGCGCAGTGGCCGACCATGAACCCGGCGTTGACGGCGATCCGCCCTTCGAGGGCGTCGAGGTATTCGCGGAAGCTGGACCAGGTCCAGTCGACGCCCTCCTCCAGGGCTTTGAGGGCCATGCCCTCCACTCGCGACATCATGCGGCGGGTGTAGTCGGCGTCCTCGGGGCGTTCCGGGTGGAGCGGGGCGAGGGTGAATCCGCAGTTGCCTCCGGCGACGGTGGTGACGCCGTGGTTCATGGACGGTGTGGCGTACGGGTCCCAGAAGAGCTGGGCGTCGTAGTGGGTGTGCGGGTCGACGAAACCGGGGGCGAGGACGAGGCCGGTGGCGTCCTCCGCGGTGACGGCTTCCTCGGTGAGCGTGCCCGGTTCGGCGATGACGGCGATGCGGCCGTCGCGGATGCCGATGTCGGCGGGGTACGAGGGCCCGCCGGTGCCGTCCACGACGGTCGCTCCGCGGATGAGGTGGTCGAGCATGACGGGGGTTCCCTTCCGTGTTTCCTGGCGCGGGTACGTGGATTCCTGGCGCGGGTACGTGGATTCCTGGCGCGGGTACGTGGATTCCTGGCGCGGGTACGTGGATGTGCAGCCGGGGTGCGCACGGCCGCGGTGCG
>NZ_JBEOVN010000291.1:0-6983 GCF_040295565.1 Streptomyces sp. NPDC002785
GGACCCGAGAACCACTACAAGGGCTGCACCCGTATCACCAGCCGAAACGCCGAGCATTGCGCCGCAGATCGAACCTCTAACCGAACGGCATTGGGGTTAGCCCTACTTGGAGCTGGGCGGGTAGCAGGATCGCCCCGGGCGGTCGCAGCCGGAAATGCTGGGCCCGGAACATACCGCTGGTTTTTCAACGATTCCACAGGAGTTGGCTCGTGCGTGAGCAGGCATGGCAGAAGTTGCGTCCGTCCGGGCGGCAGCGGGGCAGTCGGCGCAGGGCTGTGTCGGCCGCGGCCGCCCTGGCCGTCGGCGTCATGACGATGGGTGCCCTGGCGCCGCCCGCAGCGTTTGCCGCCCCCCGGCCGGACACCGTCCAGCAGGGCCTGAACGCGCTGGTGCACACCGATGGCCTGCCTGCCACGCTGGCGAGCGTCAAGGACCGTGAAGGCCACACCCGTACCTACACCGCAGGGGTCGGCGACCTGGCCACCGGCGCGAAGGTGCCCAAGGATGGTCAGGTGCGGATCGGCAGCAACACCAAGACATTCACCGCGGTGGTCATGCTGCAACTGGTCGGTGAAGGGAAGATCGGCCTCGATGCCACGGTCGACACCTATCTGCCGGGCCTCGTCCGCGGGGAGGGGATCGACGGACGCCACATCACCGTCCGTCAGCTCCTGCAGCAGACCAGCGGACTTCCCAATTACACCGAATACGACCTTCAGCTCCGGTACTACGAACCCCGCGACCTCCTCGACATCGCTCTCCAGCACAAGGCCGACTTCGCCCCCGGGACGCAATGGAAGTACAGCAACACGAACTACGTGCTGGCCGGCCTGATCATCCAGAAGGTCACCGGCCGACCCCTCGCCCAGGAGATGGACCAGCGCATCATCAAACGCATCGGGCTGCACCACACCTACTTCCCCACCCCCCGTGACGCGACCATCCGAGAACGCCATCCCAAGGGCTACTACCAGGATTCAGCAGGCGAGCCGCTGCAGGACGTCACGGAAATGGACCCCTCCTGGACCTGGGCGGCAGGTCAGCTGATCTCCACCAACTCCGACCTCAACCGGTTCTTCACCGCGCTCCTCGGCGGCGACCTCCTCCCGGAGGCCCAGCTCACCCAGATGCGTACCACCGTCCCCGCTGAATACTTTGGTCCCGGCGCCCGCTACGGACTGGGGCTCGTGAGCAAGCCACTGTCGTGCGGCGGTCTCTCCTGGGGCCACGGCGGAAGCTTCCCGGGATACGAGACCCGGGGCGGCGTCACCGACGACGGCCGCGCCGCCAACGTCGCGGTGACCATCCAGCCGACCGACAAGGCAGCCATGAAGCATGTCGAGAGTGTCGTGGACACGGCCCTGTGCCGCTGAACCGCGCCTCCTGAGGCGTGTCCGATGGTTGATGTGGCTGGGCTGGGCTGGGCAGGGCGTCGGTCCGGCCATGGTGGGGCGGAGGTGACCTCTCGGATGGAGGGCACACACGCCGTGGAACACCACTGCATCCGCCGACAGGCGGCCTGTCACGTCTGCGCGTCCCGGCGGAACAGGGCCGTCCGGAGAAAGGGCTCACCGAAGCGTGGGGACTCCGGCGGTTCGTCGTGGATGCGGCGGAGCTCGATCTCGGTCAGGTCGGAGAAGATCCAGCGCAATGACTCCGGCGTGTACGCGAGCGGTCGGCCTCCCGGGTGAACAGGCCGTCCGGGAGGCTGAGTACGTCATCCACCGTGCGTATGTTCCGGTCCATGTGGATCTGATTCCCTTTCCAGGAGGGGAATCGTAGAGCCGTCCGGCATCGAAGCCCCGGGGATTGGTGTCGGTGGAGGCCGGCGCGGGTGCCTGGCGGCAGAGCGGGAGTGGGGTGGTAACCCCCCTCCCGCATCGCCTCGTTGGGTGTGGGTGCGCCCACGGAATGGTGTGAAGTGGGGTTCTGGGGGTGCGGCCACGGGGTTTTTGCTCGGGAGTGGCTGCCCGTGGTCCAGACGTCCTCGTCCACATGCATGTGGCGCTCGGGAGAGCCGATTTGAAGAACGCCTCGTACGCCTCCTACGCCTCGTACGCGTCGTACCGCGAGCTGTTCGTCAGCAACGGTTCGATGGGTAATCGGACTTGACCGAGGTGCCGCCCCAGGCGGGCCCGAGCGCGTGGCGGACACACCACCGACGCGGCAGAGCGTGGAGAGTGGGGGCAGCGGTACGGACGAAGGAGGACCGATGGTGGGTGTCGTGGCGAACCAGCGGAACAGGGCGGTCGGGCAGGCCGTGGAGGAGCCGGGGGCACGGGACCGACTCCTGCGGGCCGGACGCCAGCTGTTCGCCGCGTACGGGTACGCGCGCACGAGTGTCGAGGATCTGTGCGCGCAGGCGAAGGTGCCCGTCCATGTCTTCCAGCAGGAGTTCGTCTCGCGGGAGGTGCTCATGATGGCGATCTACGACGAGGTGGCGACCTACGGGCTGCGCGCCGCCGAGAACGCTCTGATGGCCGAGGGCATGGAGGACTGCCCGACGGCGGAACGGGTCCGGCTGCTCTTCGACGCCTATGTGAAGGCGGTCACCGAGGACCCGTGCGCGGCGCGGGTGGCGTTCGTCGAGGCGCTCGGGGTGAGCCGGGAGGTGGACAAGCACCTCGCGACATGGCGGGCGATGTGGATCGACTTCCTGACCTCCGAGGCCGAGCGTGCCGTGCGACGGGGCGAGGCGGTGGCGAGGGACCACACCGTGACCGTCACGGTGCTGAACCACTCGGTGGACGAACTCATGGCCCACCACGGCCGCCGGCCCCGGCAGGTCGACGCCGAGTGGCTGACCGATGAGCTGACCCGGCTCTCACTGGCCATGATCCTCCCGTCCTGACCCGTCCCGTTGCTCCGGGACGGCAAATAATGGGGAGACGGAAGAAGACGGAGAGCGCGCGGCTACGGATGGGCCGCGTAGGGGCCGCCCAGGCCCCACGCCTGGTGCATCGCGTCGGCGAACGCGGCGGCCAGCTTGTGTTCGCCGGTGGGGGCGGGGTGCGTCCCGTCGTACGTGTCCCGGTGGATGTCGTACCCCGGCGGGCGGGAGGCCAGCAGGACCGGGGACATCGGGTCGTCGAGGTCGGCGACGGCCTTCGCCAGGAGCTCGTTGAAGCGGTCGCACTCGGCGGCGAACGGGGCGTCCGACTCGGCCCGTATGTTTGGTATCACGGGCAGGAGGACCATCTTGACGTGCGGATTCGCGGTGCGGGCCGCCGTGATGAACGCCCGTGCGTTCAGGGCCGTCTGACCGCTGTCCGTATAGAACCCGAGGTCTATCAGGCCGAGTGAGACCAGCAGGACGTCCGTACGGTGCTCGGTGACCGTGTCGGCGATCACCGGGGCCATGTGCAGCCAGCCCTCGCCCCAGCCGGCCACATGGGTGCGGGCCTCGACGGGGAAGTCCGGTGCGCCGTACTCGTACGAGACGGGAGCGTTTGCCGCGGTGTCGTACAGCTCGCTGCGCGGGCCGACGATTGCGAACGGGGCGCCCATGGTGGAAGTCAGGTGCTGCCACATCCGGTAGCGCCAGGTGAAGTCGCCGGCGCGGCCGATCGTCATGGAATCGCCGACAAACGTGAAACGCATGGTGTCATCATCGCGGATCACGCCTCCGGCCTGCGACGTGACGGTGGACACTTGTGTCATGCGTTCGTATCTGACTGTGTCCGGAGCCGCCGCGCTGCTCCTCCTCGCCGGGGCGTCTCCCGCCGTGGCATCCGGAGACGGAGCCGATCGGAGCTTCACGATCGAGGACCCCCGGATCACCGAGTCCAGCGGCCTCGCCGCCAGCCGCGCCCACCCCGGCATCTACTGGACGCACAACGACAGCGACGACGGGCCGTACGTCTACGCCGTCGACTCCCGCACCGGGAAGACCGTCGCGACGATCACCATGCGCGGGGTCGGCGCGCCGCGCGACGTGGAGGCGATCTCGCTCGGTCCCGACGGCAACCTCTACGTCGGCGACATCGGCGACAACCTGAACGGCAGCTGGGACCACGTCTGGATCTACCGGTTCCCGGAGCCGAAGGTGCTGAAGGACGCGACGGTCCGGGCGACCCAGTTCGACGTGAAGTACGCGGACGGGGCGCGCAACGCAGAGGCGCTGATGGTCCACCCGAAGACCGGCCGGGTCTACATCGCCTCGAAGAACGAGGACGGCGGCGGACTGTACGAGGGACCCGCCGAGCTCACCACCGGACGGACCAATGTGTTCCGGCGGGTCGGCGAGGTGCCGTGGGTGACGGACGGGGCGTTCTCGCCGGACGGCAAGGAGCTGTTGCTGCGCTCGTACTTCAGCGCCCGTGGCTACGCCTTCAAGGAGGGCAGGCTCGGCGCCGACCACGCGGTCCAGGCACCGCTCCAGCGGCAGGCCGAGTCGGTGACGTACACGGCGGACAGCTCGGCGCTGATGTTCGGCTCGGAGGGGGAGCGGAGCGATGTGGTGCGGGTGGACATCGCCGGCCGCAGCGGCGGTGGTGACAGCAAGTCGCCGTCGAAGGACGGCGGCGGTGCGTCGCCCCCCGCCGGTGACGGGAGTGGAGAGAAGGGCAGCACGCTGGTCGGAGCGGTGGTGCTCGCCGCCGTGGGCGCACTCGTCTTCATGAACCGGCGCCGCAAGCGCGGCTGACCGACCACGCCCGACCCGTCGGCGCACGTCCCGGGCCCGGAATCATCCCCTGACGAGCCGCGCGTAGGGTCGGGTGCCATGACGAACCACGGGCCCGAGACCTTCTCCACCGAACGGCTCGACGCACTGCCGCTGCGAGCCGCGCACATCGACGAGATGGCGGCGGTCCTCGCCGACCCGGCCCTGTACACCTACACGGGCGGTGAGCCGGAGGACCTGGACACCCTCCGGGCCCGCTACACCCGCTGGGAAGCCGGTTCCCCCGAGCCGGCGGAACACTGGTGGAACTGGGTACTCCGGGTCCGCGCCGACGGTTGTCTCGCGGGCTGGGTCCAGGCCACGGTGGCGGGCCCCCGGGCCGAGATCGCCTGGGTCCTCGGCATGGAGTGGCAGGGCCTGGGCTACGCCAAGGAAGCGGCGGTCGGCCTGGCGGCGCACCTGCTGACCGGCCGAACGGTGCGTACGGTCGTCGCCCACATCCACCCCGACCACACCGCGTCCGCCGCGGTGGCCGCGGCGGCGGGACTCGTGCCCACCGACGAGTGGGAGGACGGGGAGCGGAGGTGGCGCCGCACGGACGTCACTTCCGGGGCTGCCCGGCCTTCAGCAGATCCGCGACGTCGAGGGTGACCTCGGCACCGATGGAGGCGGGGAGGGTGACCTGCTGCCCGGGGGCGTACACCTGGTGGCTGTCGTAGCCGCCGCTGACAGGTTCGGTCAGAACATGCAAACGGCCGTGCTTGCGGTCGACGATCACATACACCGGGATCTTGGCCTCGGCGTACGCGGTGACCTTGGTGCGCAGATCGTTGTTGTAGTTGCTCGACGTGACTTCCAGGACGAGGCGGAAGACCGCAGGGTCGTAGCAGTTGCTCTCCAGCACATGCTCGTCGAAGTCGGCATCGACGAGGGAGAGGTCGGGGATCGCGTAGTCCTCGGGCCCGCCAGGCAACCACAGGCCGATGCCCTGGAGTGCCTCCGTCTCCCCGTCATCGAGCCCTGCCGTGATGAACGGCCGCATGAGCTTGGTCAGTGCACGGGCATGGGGGCCATCCGGGGGCGGGGCCACGGTGATAACGCCTCCGATGATCTCGACGCGGTAACCCGGATGCTGCTCCATGAGCCTGTTGGCCACGTCGAGCTGCGATTCCGGCTCACCGTCACAGGGGTGCTCGACTGCTGCTGCAGACATTGCGGGCCTCCTGGTGGGTGGTGTCGAGAGCATCATCGTAGGACGGTACGCCCCCACATGTCCCGTTGGTGATCGTCCACTCGACCGAGTGAACGGAGCGGCCGGGCCTATGCGGAGGCGCTCTGCGGGTGGGCGCCCGTCGCCCCGTCGATCAGTTCGCGGACGATGTCCATGTGCCCGGCGTGCCGTACGACGTCCTCCAGCATGTGGATGAGCACCCAGCGCATCGACACCTTCCGCCCGTCCCACGCCGTACCGATCGCGTCGAGCGGGATCTCCTCCATCGCCCGGTCCGCGGCGGTGCGGGCGCGCGCGTAGAACGCCAGGATGTCGGCGGTCGTCTCGTCCGGGGCGACCGTCATGTCCTCCGTGTACGCGTCGAACCAGAGCTTCTCCGTCTCGCGGCCGAACGGCGTGCAGAACCAGCCGTACTCGACGGTCGCCAGATGCTTGACCAGGCCCAGCAGATTCGTGCCCGTCGGGGTCATCGGGCGGCGCAGCTGCTCGTCGTCGAGGCCGTCGAGCTTCCAGAGCACCGCGTCGCGGTGCCGGTCGAGGGCGATGTGCAGGGAGTCCTTCTCGCCGCCGGTGTACGGCACGGTCTTAATCATGCGAGGACCGTAACAACGCGCACTGACAGGCCCGTTGTCAGTGGCGGTTGCGAGGATGGCCGGACCGTCTAAGAAGGGGGCGCCATGGGCACCTGGGACATCGGTCATTTCGACAACGACACCGCAGCGGACTTCTCGGGGCATCTCGACGCCGCCCCGCAGGACAAGCGGGCCGAGCTGATCCGGGACGCGCTGACAGCTGCCGCCGGGACCACGGACTACCTGGACTCCGACGAGGCCGTCGTGGCCGTGGCGGCCGCCGCCCTGGTGGCCGCGCAGTGCCCGGGCGGGGAGCCCGTGACGACCGCGTACGGGCCGGACGAGCCGCTCCCCGAGCTGCCCGTGGAGCTACGGGGCCTCGCGGTTCAGGCCCTCGACCGAGTGGTGACCGAGCCGTCCGAGCTGCTGGAGCTGTGGAGCGAGGGCGGGCACGGGGAGCCGTGGAAGGAAGGGATCGGCCGGCTCCGGGCGATCCTGGCGGAGGCGGCCGGGTGAGCAACGGCGAGGCGCCTGCGGTACGGATCCCGTACCGCAG
>NZ_JBEOVN010000292.1:0-6892 GCF_040295565.1 Streptomyces sp. NPDC002785
CTGGAGCGGGCTCCCGACGTCATGCGACTCCGCTCGCGGCGTTGTCGTCAGTCAGCGACGCTCTGCGTCGCTTCCTTCCTCCGCCTTGCAATTGAAGCCGCATGACGCCGCTCGCTGATCCGCTCCCTCTCGTGGAGGAGGTCGTTGGCCGATACAGCTTACGGTCGGGGTGATCCGTCCGGCACTGGGGTGGGCTTGGGAGCCGATGTCGGTGGGAGCACTGTCCGAGGCGGGTGGCAGGATCGATGCCATGTCCGATCTGCGCGATCCCGCTCCCTATGACGCCCTGCTGCTGCTCTCCTTCGGCGGCCCCGAAGGCCCGGACGACGTGGTCCCGTTCCTGGCGAACGTGACCCGTGGCCGCGGTATCCCCGAGGAGCGGCTGAAGGAAGTCGGCAAGCACTACTTCCTGTTCGGCGGCGTCAGCCCGATCAACGCCCAGAACAGAGCCCTGCTGGACGCCCTGCGCAAGGACTTCGCCGAGCACGGACTCGATCTGCCGGTGTACTGGGGCAACCGCAACTGGGCGCCGTACCTCACCGACACCCTGCGCGAGATGATCGCGGACGGACGCCGTCGCATCGCCGTCCTCGCCACCAGCGCCTATGCCTCCTACTCCGGCTGCCGGCAGTACCGCGAGAACCTCGCCGAGTCACTGGCCGCCCTGGAGGCCGAGGGTCTGCCGGTGCCCCGGGTCGACAAGCTCCGGCACTACTTCAACCATCCCGGGTTCGTACGGCCCATGGTGGACGGCGTCCTCGCCGCCCTGGCCGACCTCCCCGAGGACGTACGGGCGGGGGCACACCTCGCCTTCACCACGCACTCCATCCCCACCTCCGCCGCCGACACCTCCGGCCCCGTGGAGGGGCACGGCGACGGCGGCGCCTATGTCGCCGAACACCTCGACGTCGTCCGGCTGATCGCCGACGCGGTGCGTGAGGAGACCGGCGTCGAGTACCCCTGGCAGCTCGTCTACCAGTCGCGCAGCGGCGCCCCCCACATTCCGTGGCTGGAGCCCGACATCTGCGACCACCTGGAGACGCTGCACGGCGAAGGCGTCCCCGCCGTGGTGATGGCCCCCATCGGTTTCGTCTCGGACCACATGGAAGTGCTGTACGACCTCGACACGGAGGCCACCGCGAAGGCCGCCGAGCTCGGACTTCCGGTGCGCAGGTCCGCGACCGCGGGCGGCGACCCGCGGTTCGCCGCGGCCGTGCGCGAACTGGTGCTGGAGCGCGCCGCCACCGAGCAGGGGCGCGGCGTGCAGCGGTGTGCGCTGGGCGCGCTCGGCCCGAGCCATGACCTCTGCCCGGTCGGCTGCTGCCCGGCCCGGGCCCTCAAACCCGCCGCCGCGGGCGCCGACAGCCCGTACGCATAAGACCGACCGGCAAGTGGGGGGTGGGAGAAGGAGCGGGGCTGGGGTGCGTGCAGCTGCGAGGCGGAGGATTGAGCCAACGCGGAGTGTTGGTGATTGACGACAACACGGCAGATGTGCGTGCCCAGCCCCGCGACGCCGCCCCCCCCATTTGCCGGTCGGTCTAAGAGCCCCTGCCGCACGCCTACAGACCCCTGGAGCGCCGTGACCGACCCGAACCTGTCCGAACTGCTCGACCTCGCCCTGGAGGCCGCCCGTCGCGCCGGTGCGCTGCTGCGCGACGGGCGCCCGGCCGATCTGGGGGTGGCCGCGACCAAGTCCAGCCCGATCGACGTCGTCACCGAGATGGACATCGCCGCGGAGAAGCTGATCACCGGCTTCCTCACCGAGCGCCGCCCCCAGGACGGCATTCTCGGCGAGGAAGGGGCGAACGCGGAGGGCAGCAGCGGTATCCGCTGGGTCATTGACCCGCTCGACGGCACCGTGAACTACCTGTACGGACTGCCGACCTGGGCCGTCTCCATCGCCGCAGAACGGGACGGCGAGCGGGTCGTGGGGGTGGTGGAGGCCCCGATGCGCCGTGAGACGTACCAGGCGGTGCTCGGCGGCGGTGCATACGCGAAGGGCGGTGCGTACGGCGGAGGCACCGAGCTGCGCTGCCGGCCCGCGCCGCCGCTCGACCAGGCGCTCGTCTCGACCGGTTTCAACTACGTCGGCCACGTCCGTACGCACCAGGCGGACGTGGCCCAGAAGCTGATCCCGCGGCTGCGTGACATCCGGCGCAGCGGCTCCGCCGCCGTGGACCTCTGCGACGTGGCGTCCGGCCGCCTCGACGGCTATTACGAGCGCGGGCTCCATCCGTGGGACCTGGCGGCCGGTGACCTCATCGCCCGTGAGGCGGGCGCCCGCACCGGCGGCCGTCCCGGGCTGCCCGCCGACGGTGATCTGACGGTCGCCGCGACGCCGGGTGTCTTCGAGCCGCTGCAGGGCCTCCTAGAGGAGTTCGGAGCCTGGCACGACTAGAGACCGTCGACCGGTTCCTCCCGGCGCGCGAGAAGGGCCCCTGGCGCCGGTTGCGGCATCAGGGGCCCTTCTCGCGCGCCTCAGACGCTGGTGGCGCCGATTTCAACGCCGTGCTCGGCGGCGAGGCGGTGCAAGTCGTCCAGTTCACCCTGCTCGACATCCGCGAGGAAGTCGTCGCCCGTCTCGCGAGCTTTCGTGAGGTCGGACTCGGTGGTCTTGATTCGTTGCAGCAGACCTGCGGTGAAAGCGTCCATAATGCGCCCCCTCATCGTGGGTCGGTGGCACGGGGGTGTGCCCGGGTTTCCCTCCGCACGGAGGCGGTAGGGCGGGTGATCACGCGCTCTCCGGGGACGGAGTGGCCTGTGGCACGCCACATTCAAGGCGTGATCGCGGGTGTGAATGCGTCCTCCCCAGCCCAATGCTCAGAGAAACCTCAACTGGCCCGGAAATCCGGTGAACTCCCCGGAGCCCCAGGTCGGCCATCGCCGCCTTACCGCCGGTTTATACGCGTTGCGGGCAGGATGGAGCCGCACAGACCAGCACTGATGAGCGGTTCGGATCACGGACCGTGGGCACATCGGGACGTTCTGAAAGTTTCCGACGTGCTGAAGTTTCTAAGGAAGGACAGCGCCGTGCGCGTACTCGTCGTGGAGGACGAGCAGCTGCTCGCCGATGCGGTGGCCACCGGATTGCGCCGTGAGGCCATGGCTGTCGATGTCGTGTATGACGGTGCTGCGGCCCTGGAGCGCATCGAGGTCAACGACTACGACGTCGTGGTGCTGGACCGGGACCTCCCCCTGGTGCACGGCGACGACGTCTGCCGACGGATCGTCGAGCTGGGCATTCCCACCCGGGTGCTCATGCTCACCGCGTCCGGGGACGTCAGCGACCGTGTGGAGGGGCTGGAGCTGGGCGCCGACGACTATCTGCCCAAGCCGTTCGCCTTCAGCGAGCTCACCGCGCGGGTACGGGCGCTGGGCAGGCGTACGACGGTGGCCCTGCCGCCCGTCCTGGAGCGCGCCGGAATCAAGCTCGACCCCAACCGCCGTGAGGTCTTCCGGGACGAGGTCGAGATCCAGCTCGCGCCGAAGGAATTCGCCGTGCTGGAGGTCCTGATGCGCAGCGAGGGCGCGGTCGTCTCGGCCGAGCAGCTGCTGGAGAAGGCCTGGGACGAGAACACCGACCCGTTCACCAATGTCGTCCGGGTGACCGTCATGACACTGCGCCGCAAACTCGGCGAGCCGCCGGTGATCGTCACCGTGCCCGGCTCCGGCTACCGGATCTGACGGCCGATGCCCACCGTCCCGGCGCCGCCGACGGCGCCCCCGAAGCCCACCTGGGAGCCCAAACAGCAGGAGCAGCCCTACTGGCTGCGCCCGACCATCCGGATACGGCTCACGCTGCTCTACGGCGGCATGTTCCTGATCGCCGGCATCCTGCTGCTGTCGATCATCTACTTGCTGGCCGCGCAGGCCCTGCACGTGGGCAGTGAGCTGCCGTTCAAGATCGTCAACGGTCAGGTGACCAGTGAGGTCTGCAACCTGCCCGAGAAGGCATCGCCCGACTCCTTCAACGCGGCGATGAACTCCTGTGTCAACCACCAGCGCCAGCAGGCACTCGACACGCTTCTCAACCGGTCACTGCTGGCCCTCGTGGGGATGAGCGTCATCGCCTTCGCCTTCGGCTATGCCATGGCGGGCCGGGTGCTCTCCCCGCTGGGCCGGATCACCCGCACCGCACGCCAGGTGGCCGGAACCGATCTGTCCCGCCGGATCGAGCTGGACGGCCCGGACGACGAGCTGAAGGAGCTCGCCGACACCTTCGACGACATGCTCGACCGTCTGGAGCGGGCCTTCACCGCTCAGCAGCGGTTCGTCGGGAACGCGTCGCACGAACTGCGCACCCCGCTCGCGATCAACCGCACGCTGCTGGAGGTCCATCTCTCCGACCCCCAGGCCCCGCCGGAGCTGAAGCAGCTCGGCAAGACCCTGCTGGCCACCAATGAGCGCAGTGAGCAGCTCGTCGAGGGCCTGCTGCTGCTCGCCCGCAGCGACAACCAGATCGTCGAGCGCAAGCCGGTCGACCTCGCCGAGGTGGCCTCGCGTGCGATCGATCAGACGCGCAGCGAGGCCGAGGAGCGGGGCGTGGAGATCCGGGGCGAGCGGGCCCCGGCCGTCGTTCAGGGCAACGGCGTCCTGCTGGAGCGGATTGCGCTGAACCTCGTACAGAACGCTGTGCGCTACAACGTCCCGGAGCAGGGCTGGGTGGAGGTCACCACCGAGCTCCAGCCCGGCCAGGCGGTGCTGGTGGTCTCGAACACGGGCCCTGTGGTGCCTGCGTACGAGATCGACAACCTCTTCGAGCCCTTCAGACGGCTGCGTACGGAGCGAACGGGCAGCGACAAGGGGGTGGGGCTCGGTCTGTCGATCGCGCGGTCCGTGGCGCGCGCTCACGGCGGCCGTATTGTCGCGGAGCCCCGCGAGGGCGGTGGTCTCGTGATGCGCGTCTCGCTGCCGGTCTGAGAAGCTGGGCAGGGCGATGCGGGCACGAATTGTTTTGTTCGCTTTGAGCGGAATTTTCGGGGCCTGCGCCCGGGGTGGTCGTGTGTGATCGATCACAGAAGCGAATTTCCGGATATCAACGCTCCGTGATCAGGGCCGTCATCGGAAAACCCGCAAAAATCGGGGTTTTCGGGGTTCGATATCACGGGAAGTACACGGGGTGGCGCCCGTGAAGCGCGAGACCGGGACCGTGTACGGTCCCCATCGCCACCCAAGTCGGCCATTCCCGAGTGGTCCTTTTGGGTGTCGATTGAGTAACAGACCTTGATGTGAGGCAAAATCTCCGCCTCAGGTCGGGCACAAGTCCGGCCTCTCACGCGTTACGTGCGCTGAGACACCGCAGACACCCAGAGGGGGAGAGCGACATGGCAACGGATTACGACACCCCACGCAAGACCGATGACGACGTCGACCAGGACAGCCTTGAAGAGCTCAAGGCTCGCCGGAGCGACAAGACGGCGTCCGCCGTCGACGTCGACGAGTTCGACGCGGCCGAAGGACTGGAGCTGCCCGGCGCAGACCTGTCCAACGAAGAGCTGGCCGTAAGGGTCCTGCCCAAGCAAGCCGACGAGTTCACGTGCATGAGCTGCTTCCTCGTGCACCACAGGAGCCAACTGGCGCGCGAGAAGAACGGCCAGCCGATCTGCCGCGACTGCGACTAGGCCGAACCGACCGTGGCAGGCGACACACCGTTCCGGAAGCGACGCTTGCGGCGCAAGAGGTCGTCGGAGGCGAATCAGGGCGGCACAGGCCCGGCAGAAGGCGTAGCAGCGCCTGCTGAGCGGTCCGCCCTGCCACCTTCCCCGGGTGAGCGGGACGACGAGCGGGGCCGGCCGGCCTCGCTCGAAGCAGTCACGGCAGCTGAAGGAGTTGAAGGGGTCGACACGGCCGATGGGGCCGGACAGGTCGACAGGACGGAGCCCGTGACCGGGGCAGGCCGTCTGAGCTCAGTGAAACGGGGAGCACTCAAGGGTGGGGAGAGCGTCAAGGCAGCGATCGGTCATATCGCGGACCGGATCATCGAAACCGCTCCCCGCATCCCTGTGCGCGATCTCGCGACCCTGCGCAAGCAGTTCCCGGGCCTCGGGCCCGAGGAGCTCGCCGACAAACTCATCGCAGGCGCGAGCAAGGCCACAGCAACCGTCGGCGCCGGTATCGGCGCGGCGGCCATGATGCCCGTACCGCCCGCCATGCTCGCCGAGCTGGCGGCGGAGATCACCGGTGTGGCGGCGATCGAGATGAAGCTCGTCGCCGAGCTGCACGAGGTCTACGGGCTGCGCCCGCCGGGCGGGCTCACCCAGCGCTCCACCTCCTACCTCACGTCCTGGACGCACGAGCGCGGTATCGATGTCACCCACCCCGCGACGATCAATACGGCGCTGGGCGGCCAGATGAGGCGTGAGCTGCGCCAGCAGGTCACGAAGCGCATGGTGCGCGATCTGCCGAATCTCGTCCCGTTCATGGTCGGCGCCGCCGTCGGCGCGATGATGAACCGGCGCGACACCAAAAGACTTGCCGAACGGGTCAGGAAGGACCTGCGTAAGCGCCAGATCTCCTGGGACCGGCTTCCGGAGCTGCCTCCGCTGGAGCCATCGAGAGCCCTGCGCAAGGATCTGCCGGGCGAGCTGGAGAGCTGAGGCGCCGCCGGCACCCGAGACCCGGACCCACCCCGCCCGACAGGGCCTGTGCGGCCGAGAGAGGCCGACTGGAGGCCCGCGAGGAGTCCCCTGAAGGAGAAAATCCCGAAACCAGTGTCCCTCGCGGCAAGCTTCGCCCCGTCGCGCCGCCCAGCACGCACATTCGCACCGGACGACGCTCCTCACGGGACAGCCCCTAGGCCCAATGCCGTTCGGTTAGAGGTTCGATCTGCGGCGCAATGCTCGGCGTTTCGGCTGGTGATACGGGTGCAGCCCTTGTAGTGGTTCTCGGGTCC
>NZ_JBEOVN010000293.1:0-6713 GCF_040295565.1 Streptomyces sp. NPDC002785
CCTGAGCCCCCTGATTCAGGGGGCTCAGGCGTATCCGGTGCGCCCCGTGGGGCGAGCAGTGCCTGGCTCAGGACGGTGGCCGTGTCCAGGCGGGCCGGCGGCCGAGAGGCGGTGGGTGGTCACGGAGGTGAGGGCGAGGAGCAGCAGGGCTAGGCTCAGGGTGAGTACAAGGTGGCCGTGCAAAACCAGCTGGGCTCCGACAAAGGCGCCGAGGAACATCGCCAGCGCGGACAGAATCCGCCGGCCCGGCCGTGGCGCCGCACCGCCGGCCGGAGTGGAGTCCGCGGCCAGCCCCGTCAGGGTCAGGGTCAGTACGGTCGTAGTGAGGTCCGGGACGCCGAGGCGCCGGGCGACCGCGTTCTGCAGACCCATGCCGAGCCCGAGGAACACGATCAGCGTGTACTGGACACCCGTGGTGACCCGGCCATCGGTGACCGCGGCGGCAGCCACGGTGACGGCGACGAGAACCGTCTGCACGGCGGTGGCCGTCTTCAGCAGGTTTCCGCGGTGGGTCGCGAACCGGGTGCCGAGCCTGCCCCCGCGCGCCGACGAGCAACGTTGTCAGGGCGACGACAGAGGCGAGCGCGGACAGGTTCGCGGCGCCCACCAGAGCGAATCCCAGAAACACCACGTTTCCGGTCATGTTAGCGACGAAGACGTGCCCGAGCGCCAGGTAGCTCACCGCGTCGACCAGGCCGGTGACCACCGTCAGCGTCAGCATCAGGGGAGGCAGTGGGCCGTGGCGGTCCTGTTTGGGCGGTGCGAGCGTGAGTACCGCGTCATTCAGCAGGCTGCGCATGCTGCTTCCTTCCCGTTGCGACGGCACTCACCACACGGTGAGTGCCGCCGCGCGGCCTTCGGCCCCAGCACAATCTCGATGCGGGCTTCTTCACCGGCGCTCCACCGTGACCACCGCGACCAGGACCGCCAGCAGCGCACCGGCGGCCAGGGCAGGTGCCGGGAAGAAAGCGGCCAGCAGGACGCCAACCGCCGCGACGGGATACGGAATCCACTCGGCCACGGTTCTTTGATGGGGCCGGAGGTGTACGGCCCAGACGGTGATCAGGAAGACGGCCGCGGGGACGGTGACCGCCGCGCCCGCGGCCAACGGCGAGGCATCCGTGCTACGCGTGACGTGATCGGCGTACGCGGCCAGGCCAGCTCCCTCGGCGGTCGCCGAAGCGAAGATCAGGTAGTGGCCGTAGGCCCAGGTGAATCTCCTGCGGTGGGCCTGATGTGTCGTGGCAAGCAGCGTGTGCGCGGATCTGGCGAAGTACAGCCACCACATGGCGTAGGCCATGAACAGGCCACCGGCCGCCACCGCGTACAGCGAGCCGGTGCCGTGGTGCCGGTCGAAGGCGCCCCGGACGGCGCCGGTGGCCGCCGCGACGGACTCTCCGAGGACGATGAGGGTGAAGAGTTCGTAGCGCTCGGCGATGTGGCGCGGATGCCATGGGGTCATCCCGGCGGACTGTGCCCACACCGGCACGGACACCTCGGCAACGATCAACACCACAATGCCCGGCAGCCGCGCCGATACCGGGAGACCGAGCAGCCCGACCCAGCCGAACTGACACACTGTCACTCCGACGGCGAAGCGCAGGGCGGTCGCCCGCCGAGCGGGGTCGGACCACGCGGCGCGCAGCCACAGGACGGCCAGGGCGGTACGCAGCACGACGTATCCGATGGTGATGACCCGCAGGTCACCCTCCTCGAACGCGCGGGGAACGCCTGCGGCGAGCACGAGCGACCCCGTGATCTGGACCAACACCGTCAACCGGTACAGGACGTCGTCCGGGTCGTAGGCGGAAGCGAACCAGGTGAAGTTCATCCACGCCCACCAGATGGTGAAGAAGACCAGCGCGAAGCGCAGGACACCGGTGGCGTACTCCCCGTCGGTCAGCGCCTCGTGCAGACTCCCGGACGCCTGCGCCACCGCGATGACGAAGCACAGGTCGAAGAGAAGCTCCAGCGAGGTGGCGGCCCTGTGCGGCTCGCCGGGGTCGCGGCCCAGCATGGTGTGCCATCGCCTGGGCGCCGGGGCCGCGTGGGCGATCTGGGGGCGGCTCAGCGGAGGGCTCCGAGCGCGGCCTCGACCGTCCGGTGGAAGGTGGGGTACGTGTAAATCATGTGCTGGAGCCGGTCGATGGGTATCTCGGCGTGGACGGCCACGTTCAGTCCGTAGAGCACCTCGCCTCCCGCCGGCCCTGCCGACGTCGCGCCGATCAGCACACCCCGGTCCGCGTCCTCGACAAGCTTGATGAGCCCCTCATTGCCCGGCCCGTGGATCCAGCCTCGCGTGGAGACGGCGATGGGCAGCACGCTGGTACGTACCCGCAGCCCCCGCTCACGCGCCTGCCGCTCCGTCAACCCGACGGCACCGATCTCCGGATCGGTGAAGGTGACGCGGGGCAACGCCCGGTAGTCGGCGTCGGGACCGGGCTGCCCGAGGATGTCCCGGACGGCGATCTGCGCCTGGTACATCGACACATGGGTGAAGGCACCACGGCCGGTGATGTCGCCGACCGCCCACAGCCCCTCCCCGGCCCGCATCTGTCCGTCCGTGTTCACGGCTCCCGCCGTTGGATCCAGCCCCACCGTGTCGACCGCCAGCGCGGCCAGGTCGGCTTGGCGCCCGGTGGCGATCAGAAGCCGTTCGGCACGCAGCGGCTCCCCGTCACCCTCAAGTCGGACGGTGAACTCGGTGCCGTCATGGCTGACCTGCCGTGCCCGAGCACCCGTGAGTACGGTGACTCCGTCCGCCCGCAGAACCTCCGCGGCCAGCTCGCCGGCTTCCGGTTCCTCCTGCGCCAGCAGCCGGGCCTGCCCCTCGATCACCGTGACCGCGCACTTGAAGCGGGCGAAGACCTGAGCAAGTTCCACACCGATGGCACCCCCGCCGAGCACGACCATCGACTCCGGCAGCTCCTTGGCCGCCATGGCATCCCGGTTGGTCCAGTACGGCGTTCCCTCGAGGCCCGGCACCGGGGGGATCCGGGGCCGCGTGCCGGTGGCCAGCACGACACCGCGCCGAACTTCGAAGGTGCGGTCGCCGACCACCACCCGGCGCGGCCCGGAGAGACGGCCCGTCCCCCGGACGAGCCGGCCGCCCTTGTCCGCGAGACGGTCGGCGGCGACCTTGTCGTTCCAGTCGTCGGTGGCCTCGTCGCGGATACGCCCGGCGACCCTGCCCCAGTCCGGAGTCACGACCGCTTCGCCGGCGAGGGCGGGCACCCGACCCGCCTCGGCGAGCAGATTCCCGGCACGGATCATCATCTTGCTGGGCACGCACCCCCAGTACGGACACTCGCCCCCGACGAGTTCCGCCTCGACCCCCACCACGTCCAGACCGGCTTCGGCCAGCGTGCCCGCGGCGTACTCACCGCCCGGCCCCAGCCCGACGACCACCACATCCGCCTGCTCGTTCGCGCTCATGCCTGCCTCTCCTCGTTCCTCGGGCTCCACGGACGTGGGCTGTCCCGCCGAGGCTAGGTCGGCCGGCCGAAGGCCCGTGCCCGCCAGCGCACGGATGCTTGCCCGGGAGCGAACGCATGGCACGGGACACCGCGCACTGTGCACTGGCGGGCACCACCGCATGCGCTCCTGGTCAATGCGCCCTGCGTCGGGGCACCTAACGTCACTCGGGTACGCACAGCAAGGCACCACAGGAGGCGGACCATGACCACCAATTCCAAGCCCGTGAGCAGCAGCCAGCCGTGGCTGCACCAGAGGGGCGAGGTGATCCAGGAGTTCGGCACCGTCAAGCAGTTCCCGATCGGTCTGTCCTACGAGGCGCGGATGTACTCCTGCCAGCGCCTGAACAAGGTCCTGGCGGACACTCAGATCCTCTACGGCCTCTACAAGAAGCATCACTGGCTGATGCGCGGCGCGACCTTCTACCAACTGCACCTGGTCCTGGACAAGCACGCGGGGGAACAGCTCGAACTCGTCGACACCATCGCCGAACGCGTCCAGTCCCTGGGCGGCGTCGCGGTGGGCGACCCCAGGCACGTCGCGGAGATCACATCGATCCCGCGGCCTCCGGACGGGGTGGAGGAAGTGCCGGCGATGCTGTCCCGGCTGCTGGAAGCCCACGAGACCATCCTCGTCGAGGCCCACGACGCCGCCGCCCGGACCGGTGAGCTGGGTGACGACGGCACCAACGATCTGCTGGTCTCACAGGTGATCAGGACCGGGGAACTGCAGACCTGGTTCCTGGCCGAGCATCTGGTCGACACCCCGCTCGTCCGCGCCTGAGGAATGGCCGCGGCTTCGGTCCGTCGTACGGGACCCGGTACCTGCAGGGGCATGACCGGCGCACCCGCACGACGCCCCGTGGTCCGCATACGATGTAGCCGAGATCGAAGCCCGTCGCCTTCACACCGGACGGAGCGCTGCTTGATCGGGAGCAGATGATGGATCTGCGGCAGATGGAGGTCGTCGTCTCGGTGGCGGACACGGGCGGTTTCACGGCAGCGGCACGGCAGCTGCACGTGGTCCAGTCCGCCGTGTCCAGCACGGTCCGGGCCCTCGAACGCGAACTGGGCACCCCCTTGTTCGACCGACGAGGGTGGCCTTGCCGGCCTCCATCGGGCCGCCGGAGACGAAGACCGTCGGGTACCACACACCGCGTCGCCCTTACCCCGGCCGGCGAGGCGTTCGTCCCCGCCGCACGCGCGACGCTGCGGGCCGCCGAGCTGGCCCGGGAGGGCATTGTCAGGTTGAGC
Source organism: Streptomyces sp. NPDC002785 (assembly GCF_040295565.1). Lineage (NCBI taxonomy): Bacteria > Bacillati > Actinomycetota > Actinomycetes > Kitasatosporales > Streptomycetaceae > Streptomyces > Streptomyces sp. NPDC002785. Next base: position 4,728 of record NZ_JBEOVN010000293.1, read on the forward strand.
GAGAGGCTTCCGGCTCTTGGCATGCCGAGGCCGTTCCGGGCCGCTCTGCCCGGTTCGGGGTGTGGTTCAGGCCATCGGGACGGGGTGTCCGGTGGTGGCAGTGATCTCGTTCCAGATGGTGAAGCGGTCCTTCATGACGGTGCGGTACTCGGGGGCGAACATCAGGTGGCGGCCGGGGCGAAAATGCGGGGAGATCCGACTGAACGAGGCCAGGAAGCGCTGCGCCCCACCGAGGGCTTGTAAAGAATCAACATGTTGCTTCGGGGTTTCTGCCGCGTTGGTGTGGTACGCGCGTACCGAGCGAGGTCTGTGACCAACTTGCTGTGAGATTCGAGGTGTTGTTTCCGCATCTGGACGAGCGGCAGCGGCGGCTGGTGCTGGCTACCGAGGCCCGGCTGCTGGGGCACGGTGGTGTCCGGGCCGTCGCGCGTGTCGCGGAGGTGAGCGAGACGACCGTGCGCAAGGGGGTCTTCGAGTTGGAGGGCGGCGAGACGACGAAGTCTCTTCGGCACCTGGCCGAGGATCTCGCTCGGCAGGGGCATCCCGTGTCGGCTCCCACCGTGGGCCGGCTGCTGCGGGAAAACGGCTTCAGCCTCCAGGTCAACGCCAAGACCCTGGAGGGCAGGCAGCATCCCGACCGGGACTCCCAGTTCCGCTATATCAACGAGCAGGTCAAGGACCACCAAGCGTCCGGGGAGCCGGTCATCAGCGTGGATGCCAAGAAGAAAGAGAAGCTCGGTCAGCTGCCCAGCGCCGGCCGTGAGTGGTGCCCGAAGGGCGGCGCCTCGACCCGGACCCGCACCGGACTGCGGGTGGAGGCGGAACTGGACACCGGCGCCTACCCGCTGGGGATGTGCGTCAGCACGGACCGTATGAAGATGCTGCCGGTTGAGCCGCACCCCTGCCGCGGCGCCTGGAACTACACGATCCGCCCCCCGAGCAGGCCTGCTGCCCTGGCAGCACCCGGGACGGGGAAACCCACCGCGGCGCCGGAACGCGCAGCGGCTCTCGAGCTGCTGTCCGCTCCGTGCCTGACCGGAATGAGCCGCGCGGAACTGGACGCAATGGCCCAGCAGCTGGCCACCGCCCAGGCCGCACAACGGGAGGAACTCCGCTACCAGGAGCGCGGCGGGAAACGCCGCCAGGTCCCCGGAGCCCACGGTCGGCCCCTGCTCTCCGCCAGGGACCGCCTCCTGATCAACGTTCTGCATCTGCGGCAGGTATGCGCCCAGAAAGTCCTGGCCGAGATCGTCCAGGTCACCCCGCCGGCGATCGGCCAGGCGATCAGAGAGACCCTGCCGCTGCTGGACGAGCACCACTACGCCTTCACCCCCACCGCCTTGCACTTCACCCAGGCGCAGGAGGTCCTCGCCTTCGTACAGACCGGCTCCGCCACCCCGCCCCGGCACCTGGACATCTCCACGGTGCTGTCCGACCCGTCACTGCCCGGCATGAGCCGCGAGGACCTGCAGAAACTGACCGACCGACTGCTGGTGAGGTACACAGCCCTACGGGAACGGCACCGCTACCAGCGACGCGGCGGGCCACGTCAGCCCGGGACGAACGGAGGCGCCTTCCACCAGAAGGTCGCCCACGCGGAACGCGTCCTGGCCGCAGTCCTCCACCAGCGCGAAGTATGCACCCGCCAGGTACTCGCCGACCTCTTCGACGTCACCCCACAGACCATCGGCACCATCTTCCGTGACCTCAGCCCCCTTCTGGAAGAAGACGGCCACCACCCGACACCAGCCACGCCATTCCGCACCGCAGCGGACCTTCTCGCCTCCGTCGCACCACCCGAAAACGCCCCGGAGAAGAACGAATCACCATGTTGATTCTTTACAAGCCCTGACGGAGCGGAAGCCCTTCATCGCGCGTTCGCGTTGCCTTGTCGGCTAGGGCGCGTATCTGGTTGTGATCAATCTGTGGATTCGCCCCCGCGGCGAGGCCTGATCCGATAGATCAGGCTGTGTGACACGACAACAA
>NZ_JBEOVN010000294.1:0-6700 GCF_040295565.1 Streptomyces sp. NPDC002785
ACCTCTTCCATCTCCTCAGGAGTCACACCTGAAAGAAGATCACAACCCTACTCCTGCTTGATTATCCGGGGTACCTAACAAAGCCCTACTAGTGCTGTGACCGGATGCCGCCCGTTCCACGGCGATTCGGCACATCGTCCCGGGCGACCCGTCCCTGCCCGCGTGGCGCAAGTCCAGCTACAGCGGCGGCGGCGAGTGCCTGGAGGTCAGCGAGGCGTACGCGACCTGGCGCACATCCTCGTACGGCGGTGGCGCCGGCGGCGACTGCCTTGAGGAGAACGACTCCCGCACCGCCTGTGTCCCCGTCCGTACAGCAAGAACCCGCACGGCCCGGCCGTTGTCTTCGCTGCCTCGGCCTGGACGCCGTTCGTCGCGGCGGTCAAGGGCGACGGCCTGCGGCGCTGACGAAGAACGGGCGCGTCGGCCAACTCCGGTACACGGAAAGCCGGTCGGGGCGGTGCGGACTCACGGTCCGCGCCGCCCCGTACGACTTTCCGGCCGGTGAATGGCCGCGGCGCGGTGCCGACCGCCGGTCAGCCGCTCTTGGAGGAATCGAGGTGGGCGAAGGCCACCACGTTGTCCTCGTAGTCCTTGGCTGCCCTGTTGTACGGGCCTCCGCATGTGATCAGGCGCAGCTGCGCGTCCGGGGTGTCGGCGTAGACCCGCTTGTCCGGGAACTTCGCCTTGCTGAACGTCTCGACGGAGTCGACCTTGAACGTGGCGACCGAGCCGTCGGCGCGCATGATGTCGACCGTGGAACCGGGCTTGAGGAACTGGAGCTGGAGGAAGACGGCAGGACCGGTCGTCGTGTCGACATGGCCCGCCACGATCGAGGCACCGCGCTCACCGGGGGCGACACCGCCCTTGAACCAGCCCACCAGGTTGCTGTCGTTCGGGGGCGGCGGGTTCAGCTGACCGGTGGGGCCGATGGACAGCTCGGCGAACGGTGCGTTGATGGCAAGGGACGGAACCTGCAGCCGCGTCGGGACGGAACGCGCCATCGCCGGGCCGACGGCGGACGCCGACGGGGTGACGGGCCGGGGGGCGGCATGGGAGCCGAGAATCTCGGGTACGACGGGCGCGACGATGGTGGCGGGCGGGGGCGGCGGCTTGTCGTCGACCGAGGGGTTGATGGAGTTGTAGATGAGGAGCATGCCGAGCCCGGCTGCCATGGCGGGCCACATCAAGGCGCGGCCTAGCGTGGTTCCGGGGGCAGTCCGGGATGGGGTGGAGCCGGGCGACTGCGAGGCGGCCATGGGAACGTGCCTTTCGGTTGTGCGGTTGTGCGGTGTTGCGGAGGAGGGGGTGGGAGAGAAACGGAGGGGGAGGCGGGGTAGGTGAAACAGGGGGCAGGGGTGTGCAAACGAAGCCGCCGCGGCCGCCGCCCCGAGGGACGACGGCCGCGACAGATGAACGACCGGTCAGTCGTTGGGTCTCCGGTCAGGCGATCGTGCCCCCCGACGACTGACGGCGGCGCAGCTTGTACGCACCGACGCCGAGGCCACCGATCAGCAGCGCCGAGCCGGCGGCCAGGCTGCTGTTGGTCATCGCCATCCCGCCGCCACCGGTGTGGACGCCGCCGCTGGGCTTGCCCTCGCCACGGCCACCCTCGTCGCCACCGCGGCCGCCTTCGTCGTCGCCGCCACGGCCACCCTCGTCGCCACCGCGGCCGCCTTCGTCGTCGCCGCCACGGCCACCCTCGTCGCCACCGCGGCCGCCTTCGTCGTCGCCGCCACGGCCACCCTCGTCGCCGCCGCGGCCGCCTTCGTCGTCGCCGCCACGGCCACCCTCGTCGTCGCCGCCTCGGCCGCCTTCGTCGCCGCCGCGACCGCCACGGCCGCCGTGGTCGTCGGCGAGGACGCCGGCCATGAAGCCGCCACCGGCTTGGACGCCGCCGCGAGGCCTGTCGCCGCCTTCGTCGTCGCCGCCTCGGCCGCCCTTGTCGCCGCCTTCGTCGTCGCCGCCTCGGCCGCCCTTGTCGCCGCCGCGACCGCCTTCCTCGTCGCCGCCACGGCCGCCTTCGTCGCCACCTCGGCCGCCCTTGTCGCCACCTCGGCCGCCCTTGTCGCCGCCACGGCCGCCTTCGTCGTCGCCGCCGCGGCCACCCTCGTCGTCGCCGCCGCGACCACCTTCGTCGCCGCCACGGCCACCTTCGTCGCCGCCGCGACCGCCTTCGTCGTCGCCGCCGCGGCCACCCTCGTCGTTGCCGCCACGGCCACCTTCGTCGGAGTCGGACCCTCCGCGCTCGTCGCCGCGAGAGGACGGGGATCCGTTGCTGTGTCCCGAGTCCGCTGCCGTGGCCATGGCGTAGGCGGAGGGACCGGTAATGGCAAGGACCGCCGTGACAGCGGCCGTAGCGAACAGTGTGCGGGCAGAGCGCATCTGAACACGTTCCTTTCGCCGCGGCTGCGAAGAGTGACTGGGTGTCGACTCATTGTGGCGCAGTAGCGACGTGATCCACCGTCAGTCAAAATGTGGATTTTCGCCAACGGGAAATGCCGCACGAGGGGCATGTCGTGAGCCCTTCGGGTGGCGAAATACAGATAATCACCCGTTGGCACGCATTCGGCGCCGCGTGAGGTTTGGGTGACGGCGGTCCACTCGTTTGCCAGATTTTCTGATCGGCGGCGCGATAGCTGTCCCGGCCTGCCATGATCCCTCGGCGAACGCCAACGCATCGCAGTGGATGCATAGTTGAGGCAAGTCCTCCCGGTGTGTCCGGTGGAAGGTGCGTGCGCGGTGCCTCGCTGGAGTGCCCGTCCGGAGCCGCCTTTGAATCCATTTGGCGGCGCTTGTGATGCGCCGATGCCCGATCTGTTATTCGACCGTCGGATGTGATGGCGGAGGGAGGGAGGCGGACGGGCCGGTAAATCGGTAGTCGTGCGGGGCAGATCCCTGCTGCACCCCCCCGCAGCACTCGATCGGCCGAGGAGAAGATCATGCGCGGAACTCTCATGTTCATTCAGACGGAAATTTCCACCGATCTCGAAAACATGGAGTTTCGTGCACACGCTGAATCCGGGAATTCAGGCGCATGTCGACGCCGGTACGGCAAGCCTGACCGAGCGGCTGCTCCACACCGCCGGTGTGATCGACCGGATCGGCAGCGTCGACGACGGGAACACGCCCTAGTTCAGCAGCGCCCGCGCCGCCCGCGCCCGTCGCCGGATCGCCTCCGCGGCCTCTGGTTCGACCCTGTCGACCACATCCGCGTACTCCTCCATCTCCGCCGCCCCGCGCAGAAACTGCCCGCTCTGTACGAGTAGCTGCGCCCGCTCGTAGCGCAGCCTGGCCGGATGCGAGGGCAGCAGCAGCGACAGGTCCACCGCCCACAGCGCCACATCCGTCCGCTCCGGACGGGCCGCCGCCCACGCCCTGATGTTGTTCAGGATCCGCAGCACGATCTCCAGCGGCCGCGCGGGCACCAGCATCGACTCCTCCAGGGGCTCCCCGGTCGCCCCCGCCACCAGCAGCTCTGCGTCCTGCCCGGTCATCGGCCGGCCGCCGTCGAACGGGTCGGCCAGCACCCGCTCCGAAGGATCACCGAACCCGACGACGAAGTGACCGGGCAGCGCCACCCCGTACACCGGGGCGCCCGCCCGCCGCGCGACCTCGATCCACACCACGGACAGCAGGATCGGCAGCCCGCGACGCCGGCGCAGCACCTCGTGCAGCAGCGACGACTCCAGCCGCTGGTAGTCCGCCGACGAGCCCGCGAAACCGCACCGTCCGCCGAGAAAATCGGCAAGCGCCGAGGCCCAGGCCCGGCCGCCCCGCATCCCGTACGGAAGCCGGCCCGCCAGCTCGTCCAATTCGATCTGCGCCGCGTCGATCCCGTTCGCGTCCAGCGCCGGGTCGGCCACCGAGCCCAGCAGCAGGCAGAGCAGCGCGAGGTCCGGCCGCTCGGCGCGCGCCTCCTCGGCGAACTGCCGGCGCAGCTCGTCCATGCCGGGGCGCTCGGGCTGCTCGGGGTGGTGAGGATTCATCGGGCTCGTCCGTCTCCGTCACGCCGGCCGGAAGTGGTGATACAGGTGATGGACCGCGAACCCCATGCCCTCGTACAGCCCCCGCGCCCCCTCGTTGTCCTTCTCCACCTGGAGCCACGCCGCCGACGCGCCCTCGTCCAGGGCCTTGCGGGCGAGCGCGGTCATCACGGCGGTGGCGAGCCCGCGGCGCCGGTGGGCGGGATCGACCTCGACGGCCATGAAGCCGGCCCACCGCCCGTCCACCACGCACCGCCCGATCGCCGCGGGAGCCGCGCCCTCGGTGTCACCGGGCACCGACGCGAACCACACCGAGGGACCACCGCGCAGCACCTTCAGGACGTGCGGCCCCGGGGTGTCGAAGCGCTGATAGCGGGAGAGCCATGTCTCGTCGAGGTCCGGGCTCAGCCGAACCTCCGACACATCCGCGTTCAGATCACCGATCGGCGCCAGCGCGGCGATCCGTACCTCCGTCGTCACCTCGCGCCGCCATCCGCGCTGCTCCAGCTCCGCGCAGAGCTGCTCCTGAGTGCCCTCGGCGCCGGTCGCGGTCTGGATGTACGCGGGCAGGCCCCGCTCCCCGTACCACTGCCGGACGCGTCCGAGCGCCTCGTCGAGCGGCAGGCCCGGATCGCCGAGCGGCAGCACGGAGTTGGCGCGCCGGGTGAACCCCTGCGCGGCGCGCAGCTGCCAGTCGCCCAGCGGCTCACTCTCCACCGGCTGCCAGGCGCGGGCGCAGACGGGTGCGAGCTCGTCGAAGGAGGCCGCGGGGCCGCGCCGCCGGGCCGGGGCGGAAGGCACGACCTTGCCCGCCACCAGCGTCGACTGCGCGATGCGGACGGAGTCTCCGCTCTTCGTTGTGATCGACAGCACACCACTGTCCCACGATGTGAGAACGCCGATCGTGTCGGTGAACTTCGGTCCCTGTGAGCCGTGCTCGGCCGTACGCCGGACTGATACCCGTTTGCCCACGTCAGCCGGTGTAATTCGGACTTCGAGTTGTCCGCCGATGGTGAATTCCACAGCTCTGTCCGCCCCTCCTGTTCGGTTCGTGCCCGGGAACGGAGATACTAGGGGCGGGCATCGACGACGCCGCGCTCCCGCGCGAGAGCCAACGCCCTACCGAGGAGGAACGACAGCGTGACCTACGTCATCGCGCAGCCTTGTGTCGACGTGAAGGACAAGGCCTGCATCGAAGAGTGCCCCGTCGACTGCATCTACGAGGGCCAGCGGTCCTTGTACATCCACCCGGACGAATGCGTCGACTGTGGAGCCTGTGAGCCGGTGTGCCCGGTCGAGGCGATCTTCTACGAGGACGACACCCCGGAGGAGTGGAAGGACTACTACAAGGCGAACGTCGAGTTCTTCGACGACCTCGGGTCGCCCGGTGGCGCCTCCAAGCTGGGCCTGATCGAACGCGACCACGCGTTCATCGCTGCGCTGCCGCCGCAGAACCAGTAGTCAGCGGTCGGCGCGTGCGTCGCCCCGGTCCCGTACGGCTCGTCACCGTGCGGGACCGAGGCGTTTTTGCGCCCGAGCGCCCCGAGCAACCCTCGGAACCCCCGTACGAGAAAGCAGAGATCCGTGTCCGCAGTCTCCTCCCGTCTCCCGGCCTTCCCCTGGGACAAGCTCGCGCCCTACAAGTCGACGGCCGCCGCCCACCCGGACGGCATCGTGGACCTGTCCGTCGGCACGCCCGTCGACCCGGTGCCCGAGCTGATCCAGCGGGCGCTCGTCGCCGCCGCGGACAGCCCCGGCTATCCGACGGTGTGGGGGACCGCCGAGCTGCGTGACGCAATCACCGGCTGGGTGGAGCGGCGGCTCGGCGCGGCCGGGGTGGCGCACGAGAACATCCTGCCGGTCGTCGGCTCCAAGGAGCTGGTGGCCTGGCTGCCGACCCAGCTCGGTCTCGGCGCGGGCGACAAGGTGGCGTACCCGCGCCTCGCCTACCCGACGTACGAGGTGGGTGCCCGGCTCTGCGGCGCCGAACCCGTCGTCTACGACGACCCGACGGATCTGGACCCGGCCGGCCTGAAGCTGCTCTGGCTCAACTCGCCGTCCAACCCGACCGGCCGCGTCCTGTCCAAGGACGAGCTGATCCGGATCGTCGCCTGGGCGCGCGAGCACGACGTCCTGGTCTTCAGCGACGAGTGCTATCTGGAACTGGGCTGGGAGGCCGAGCCCGTCTCCGTACTGCACCCGGACGTCTGCGGCGGTACGTACGAGGGCATCGTCGCCGTCCACTCGCTCTCCAAGCGCTCCAACCTGGCCGGATACCGCGCGGCCTTCATCGTGGGCGACGCGGCCGTGCTCGGCGAGCTGCTGCTGCTTCGCAGGCACGGCGGAATGATGACGCCGGCCCCCGTCCAGGCGGCGACCGTCGCGGCGCTCGGCGACGACGAGCACGTCGCCGAGCAGCGGACCAGGTACGCGGACCGGCGCGCGGCCCTGCGCACGGCGCTGGAGGCCCACGGCTTCCGGATCGAGCACAGCGAGGCGAGCCTCTACCTGTGGGCGACGCGCGACGAGCCGTGCTGGGAGACCGTGGCGTACCTGGCGGAGCTCGGCATCCTGGTGGCGCCGGGCGACTTCTACGGGGCGGCCGGCGACCGCTTCGTACGCGTCGCGTTCACGGCGACGGACGAGCGGGTGGCCGCCGCGGTCAAGCGGCTGGCCCGATAGCCGGCAGTACACGCGAGGGGCCCCGGGAGTGGGCT
>NZ_JBEOVN010000295.1:0-6563 GCF_040295565.1 Streptomyces sp. NPDC002785
ACCGAACTCCGGCGACCGCTCGGACCAGCCGAGCACACCCGCCGACCGCGGCGGTGGTCATGTTTCACGTGAAACATGACCGCGATCTGGTACGGCGAGGGGCGCTGTTTCACGTGAAACAGCGCCCCTCGCCGTACCGTGCCCGTTAGAACCCCCTACCGGCGCGGCTCCACCGGAACAGCAGTACGGCGATGGCTGCATAGAGCACGGCTACCCCGATCACCACCACGAACGACTGCCCGTCAGGGGGCAGCATCAGGGCGGAGAGTGCGGCAGCGCCCACGAATGCCACATTGAAGAGCACGTCGTAGAGGGAGAAGACCCGGCCGCGGAAGCCGTCGTCCACCGAGGTCTGTACCACCGTGTCCGTTGCGATCTTCGCCCCCTGGGTGACGAGTCCGAGAATGAACGCCGCGGCGAGTGTTGGTGCGGGGATGAACCACAGCCCCAGCGCGGGTTCGAGGACGGCGGCCGCCGCCGCGCACACCGCCATCCAGCGGAACCGGCCGAGCCGCCCCACCGCCCAAGGTGTGACCACGGCCGCTGCGAAGAACCCCGCACCGGAGACCGCCACAGCCAGTCCGAGGAGTGCCAGGCCTTCGGATTCGCTGTCGGACCAGGCGTACCGGCACAACATCAGCACCATCACGGTCAGCGCCCCGTAGCAGAAGCGGATCACGGTCATGGCGGCCAGCGCCCGGGTCGCTTGCTTCCGCTCCGCCAGATGGCGCAGCCCGTCGGCGAGCCCCCGTGCGGTGATGACCAGAGCCTTCCTCAGCCGGATGCGGTGCCCGTCCTGATCCGGTCCGAGAAGCCCGGTGGCAAGCCTCAGGGATGCCAGCGCCGAAGCAAGGTAGAGAGCCGCGCCCAGCAGTACCACCGCCGCATCGGAGTCGGCGATTACCAGTCGCACGATGAAGGCGAGGCCGCCGCCGGCCGTGGCGGCGAGCGTGCCCGCGGTCGGTGAGAGCGAGTTCGCCAGCACCAGTCGGTCGCTGTCGACGACACGCGGCAGCGCCGCCGAGAGCCCGGCCAGCACAAAGCGGTTGACCGCGGTGACGCACAGCGCCGAGGCGTAGAAGAGCCAGTCGGGTGCGGAGCCGAGGATCAGGAGTGCGGTGCAGCAGGCGAGTGCGGCGCGCAGCAGGTTGCCGTACAGAAAGACCTGACGGCGTGGCCAGCGGTCCAGCAGGACGCCGGCAAAGGGGCCGATGAGCGAGTACGGCAACAGCAGCACGGCCATTGTGGAGGCGATGGCCCCCGCCGACGCCTGTTTCTCCGGGGAGAAGACGACATGAGCCGCCAGCGCCACCTGGTAGATGCCGTCGGCCGACTGGGAGAGGAGTCGTACGGCGAGTAGACGACGGAAGTTCCGAAGGCGCAGAAGTACGCGCAGATCACCTACGACAGGCATGTGATCAAGGGTCACATACGTTGAGGGTCCCCGGGCGGATTACCCGGGGACCCTCAACAGTGCGGCAGGGAAGGAGCGTCGCCGCTCATCGCCGAGCCGCGCCGACGCACCGTGTCCGGTCGCGTCAGTTGGCGACCTCGCCCCTGATGAACTTCTCGACGTTCTCGCGGGCCTCGTCGTCGAAGTACTGGACCGGCGGGGACTTCATGAAGTACGAGGAAGCGGAGAGGATCGGGCCGCCGATGCCGCGGTCCTTGGCGATCTTCGCGGCGCGGACGGCGTCGATGATGACACCGGCGGAGTTCGGGGAGTCCCAGACCTCGAGCTTGTACTCCAGGTTCAGCGGAACGTCACCGAAGGCGCGGCCCTCGAGGCGCACATACGCCCACTTGCGGTCGTCCAGCCAGGCCACGTAGTCCGACGGACCGATGTGGACGTTGTCCGCACCGAGCTCGCGGTCACGGATCTGGGAGGTGACTGCCTGCGTCTTGGAGATCTTCTTGGACTCCAGGCGCTCACGCTCGAGCATGTTCTTGAAGTCCATGTTGCCGCCGACGTTCAGCTGCATCGTGCGGTCCAGGATGACGCCCCGGTCCTCGAAGAGCTTCGCCATCACGCGGTGCGTGATGGTGGCGCCGACCTGCGACTTGATGTCGTCGCCGACGATCGGGACACCGGCCTCGGTGAACTTGTCCGCCCACTCCTTGGTGCCGGCGATGAAGACCGGGAGAGCGTTGACGAACGCTACCTTGGCGTCGATGGCGCACTGCGCGTAGAACTTCGCAGCTACTTCGGATCCGACCGGCAGGTAGCAGACGAGGACGTCGACCTTACGGTCCTTGAGGACCTGGACGATGTCGACCGGGGCCTCGGCCGACTCCTCGATGGTCTGGCGGTAGTACTTGCCCAGGCCGTCGTGGGTGTGGCCGCGCTGGACGGTGACGCCGGCGTTCGGCACGTCGCAGAGCTTGATGGTGTTGTTCTCGCTGGCACCGATGGCGTCCGCGAGGTCGAGGCCGACCTTCTTCGCGTCGACGTCGAAGGCGGCGACGAACTCGACGTCCCGCACGTGGTAGTCGCCGAACTGGACATGCATCAGACCGGGCACCTTGCCGGCCGGATCGGCGTCCTTGTAGTACTCGACGCCCTGGACCAGCGAGGCGGCGCAGTTGCCCACGCCGACGATGGCTACGCGAACCGAACCCATTCCGGTTGCTCCCTGTGTGTAATGGATGTTCCCGATGAAGCCCCGCGGATCTGCGAGGACCTCACTTTGAGGTGTCGTCGGACGGATCCGGCGGGGTGGTACCCCGGTGCCGGGGCAGGCCGTCCGTCTCTCCTGCTGTGTTCTGCTGAGCTTCGCCCCCGGGCGAGGACCGTCGCTGATCCCGTCCCGACCGCTCGCTCTCGATGAGCTCGTTCAGCCAGCGCACTTCGCGCTCCACGGACTCCATGCCGTGTCGCTGCAGCTCAAGTGTGTAGTCGTCGAGGCGCTCGCGGGTGCGGGCCAGAGAGGCCCGCATCTTCTCCAGGCGCTCCTCCAGCCGGCTGCGCCGGCCTTCCAGCACCCGCATCCGCACCTCGTGCTCCGTCTGCCCGAAGAAGGCGAAACGGGCTGCGAAGTGCTCGTCCTCCCAGGAGTCGGGGCCGGTGTGCGAGAGCAGCTCCTCGAAGTGCTCCTTACCTTCTGCCGTCAACCGGTAGACGATCTTGGCGCGGCGCCCGGCCAGTGAGGAGGCGGGGGCGACCGCACGGCCGGCAGCAGGTGGAAGGTCGCCCGGTGAGCTTCCCGGCTCCTCGATCAACCAGCCGTTGGCCACCAGCGTCTTGAGGCAGGGGTAGAGGGTGCCGTAGCTGAAGGCGCGGAAGATCCCCAACGAGGTATTGAGACGTTTGCGCAGCTCGTAGCCGTGCATCGGGGACTCGCGGAGCAGGCCGAGAACGGCGAATTCGAGGATGCCTGCGCGTCTGCTCAATTTCGCCTCCTCCTTCTCCGAGTGCTCCTGCGGAGCCCTGCGCCGAGCTGATGTACCGAGCTGATGTATCGACTCGATACATCACGACGATAGATCGGTCGTCGCGCTGCGACAAGAGGGGTCATCGTGAACGGCGTCACATCGTGAATTCGTAGGCACCGACTTGCGTCGTTTGAGGTGAAGTTCGTCCCTAGGAGGGTTTTGATCGTGCGTAGTCTGTGCGGCATGCAGACCACCGGGAACCGTGAGGCGCCTGTGCGCGTCAGTCTTCGCGGACTAGCCGGATGCACTGCGGATGAGCCTGTCGCAGGGCTGGTCCGTAATTCGGAGGGACCGGATCTCAACTGCCGCTTCCAGGCGTTCTCGCCTGCCCGAGGAGTAGTCGTTCCATGAGCGAGCACCGTCGCAAAACGCCGCAACCGCAAGGTGGTGGGCGTGCAGCGGCCAGACGAGCCGCCCACCAGTCCTCAGGACGCCGCGCCGATCCATCACGCGGAGTAACTCCTGAGTCACCGTCCGAAACGCATGGCGGGGACAGTCCGTACGGCGGACGTGCCGAGGCCAGACGAGCCGCCCAGCGCGGCGGCGGGAGCCGTGGTGGTGGCGGTGGTGGGCGTCGTCGCGGCGGTGGTGGTGACAGCGGACACGAGGGCCCGGACAGAGGGCGTGGCCGCGGGAGTCAGCGTCCTGTCAAGAAGCGCTTCATCGACTACCCACGCGCCGGGAAGTACGGCGCCCGGCGCTGGGTGCCGTCGTGGAAGCTGGTCTCCAGCCTCTGTATCGGCTTCTTCGGCCTGCTGATGGGCGTTGCCGGTATCGCGTACGCGATGGTCGGCAAGCCCAGCGTGAAGGACACCGCGACAGCGCAGAACAACGTCTACTTCTGGGACGACGGCACGCAGATGGTCGCCACCGGCGGTGAGGTCAACCGCCAGATCATCGGCTTCGAGCAGATCCCCGAAGCCATGCGAAATGCCGTCATCTCGGCGGAGAACAAGTCCTTCGAACATGACAAGGGCATCGACCCCATGGGCATCGCCCGTGCCCTGTTCAATATGGCCTCCGGCGGCCAGACCCAGGGTGGCTCGACGATCACCCAGCAGTACGTGAAGAACTCGCGTCTTTCTCAGGAACAGACCCTGAGCCGGAAGTTCGAGGAACTCTTCATCACGCTCAAGGTTGCCAATGAGATGGAGAAGAATGACATCATTCGTGACTACCTCAACATCTCCTACTACGGGCGAGGCGCATCGGGGCTCCAGGCGGCGGCCCGTACGTACTATGGCAAGGACGCCAAGGAGCTGAACCCGAGCGAGTGTGCGTTCCTGGCCACGCTGCTCAAGGGCGCGACCTACTACGACCCGGCGGGTGCTCCCGAGGTCGACGCCAAGCAGGCCACCAGGGCGAAGAACACCGACCGGGCCGAGCGGCGCTGGAAGTGGATCCTCGACGAAGAGGTGAAGGACAAGCGTCTGTCGCAGGCGGAGCGCGACAAGTACACCAAGTTTCCTATGCCCGACTTGCCGAAGAAGGATGCCCAGCTGGGCGGCCAGACCGGCTACCTGGTCGACCTCGCCAAGTCGTACTTCCTCAACAACAACGACCAGGGCGTCACGGCGGAGAAGCTCGCTCAGGGCGGCTACGAGATCCACACCACCTTCAACAAGAAGAAGGTCAACGAGCTCGACGCCGCGGTACAGAAGGTCTACGACAACAAGATCAAGCCGAAGCAGCGCCCCGAGACGGACACTCACGTCCAGTTCGGCGGCGCGTCGGTGGATCCCGAGACCGGTGCCATTGCGGCGATCTACGGTGGTGAGGACGCGACCAAGCACTACACCAACAACGCGGACCCTACCGGCGCGCAGGTCGGTTCGACCTTCAAGCCGTTCGTGCTGGCGGCGGCGATGCAGTACGGCAAGCGCGATCCCTCGCTCCCCGAGAACCAGGATGAGTTGCAGCGTAAAAAGGTCTCGCCGCTGAGCATCTACAACGCCGACGACAGGCTGAAGATCAAGAAGTATGACGGCCAGATCTGGACCGACGAGAACGGCAAGGAGTGGCTGCAGGCCAACGACGGCCACGAGTCGAGGGGCAACATCACCCTTCGTGAGGCGATGCAGTGGTCCGCCAACTCCTCGTACGTACAACTCGGCATGGACGTCGGCACCGACAAGGTGAAGGACGTCGCCATTGCCGCAGGTCTCAAGGACGACACGAACATGGCGGATTCACATGTGCCGTCGTTCTCCATCGGTACGTCCTCGCCCAGTGCGATCCGCATGGCCGGCGCGTACGCGACCTTCGCGGCCAGTGGTAAGCAGCGCGATCCGTTCTCGGTCACCAAGGTGATGTACAAGGGCGAGCCCATCTACCAGCACAAGGAGACCCGCAAGCAGGCCTTCGCCCCCGAAATCGCCGACAACGTCACCGACGTCCTGAAGAACGTCGTCGATAAGGGAACCGGTACCCCTGCGCAGCTCCCCGGCCGCGACGTGGCGGGCAAGACGGGTACGACGGACGACAACAAGTCGGCCTGGTTCGTCGGCTACACCCCGCAGCTGTCCACGGCCATCAGCATGTACCGCCTGGACGACGACGAGAAGAACAAGAACCGCAAGTTCGAGAAGATGTACGGCACGGGCGGTGAGAAGACGATCCACGGTGCCTCGTTCCCGGCCCAGATCTGGCACGACTACATGGCGGAGGCGATGAAGGGGAAGAAGGTCATGACCTTCCCGAAGCCGGTGCCGATCGGTGACACGGTCTACGGTGGCGGCGCGCAGAGCCCCCAGCCGACGCCCACCGCGGTGGAGTCGCCGTCGCCGTCCCCGTCGGCGTCCGAGTCGCCCTCGACGAGCCCGTCCCCGTCCGCGCCCGACCCCAGCGACACCTGTAGCGCATGGGACCGGAACTGCCAGAACAACGGCGGCGGGACCAGTACCGGTGCGGATGGCGGAGGCGACGGCGGCCCCACTACCAGCCCGCCGACATCCCCCTCGCCGCCGAGTGGTGGCAATGGCAATGGGAACGGCAATGGGAACGGCAATGGGAACGGCAATGGGAACACCGGAATCTTCGGTGGCCCGGCTGGTTAACGCCTGTCCGGCCGGGTAGACCGGCGATCCGGCCGACCGGGCCTGGCCAAGAGGGCCGCCGCACCACACGGTGCG
>NZ_JBEOVN010000296.1:0-6553 GCF_040295565.1 Streptomyces sp. NPDC002785
GTGCCCTTGTGGCACGGGGCTTTCCTGCGTTCACGAGATATTGCGTTACCCCTGTGCATCTGCAGGCGGTGGCTGAGGGTAAGGTCAGGGGGCATCATTGGCACGTTCTTCACACAGGAGGCCCCCGGGTGGAGGTCCAGGAGACTCGGGTTCAGACGGACCGGGTACTCACCATCCCCAACATCCTCAGCATGGCTCGCCTTGTTGGGGTTCCGCTCTTCCTGTGGCTGATTCTTCGCCCTGTGTTCGGCGGCCCCCAAAGCGATGGCTGGGCCTTGCTGGTGCTGATGTTCAGCGGCATCAGCGACTACCTCGACGGTAAGCTCGCCCGCCGGTGGAACCAGATCAGCAGCCTCGGTCGGCTCCTGGACCCTGCTGCAGACCGCCTCTACATCCTTTCGACCCTCGTCGGCCTGACCTGGCGGGAGATCCTGCCGCTCTGGCTCACCGCAGCTCTTCTGGCCCGCGAGCTGATGCTCCTCGTGATGGTGGGAATCCTTCGCCGCCACGGCTATCCGCCGCCCCAGGTGAACTTTCTGGGGAAGGCTGCCACGTTCAACTTGATGTACGCGTTCCCCTTGTTGCTGCTCAGCGACGGAAGTGGTTGGCTTGCATCGCTGGCCGCTATTTTCGGATGGGCGTTCGCAGGTTGGGGTACAACGCTCTACTGGTGGGCAGGGATCCTCTACGTGGTTCAGGTCCGCCGGGTCGTCAAGGCGGATGTAGCAGCCGATTGAGCTCGTTGATGCGGGTGCCGTGCAGTGTGGCCGGCCCGCCGCTGATGACCCGGATGGTGCCTTGACGGGCGAAGTCGGCCAGACCGTCGTCTCTGCAAGGAGGACGTTTCCGACATGAAGGCCGTCGTGATGGCTGGCGGCGAAGGTACTCGCCTTCGCCCCATGACCTCGAGCATGCCGAAGCCGCTTCTGCCCGTCGCTAATCGGCCGATCATGGAGCATGTGCTTCGGCTGCTCAAGCGACACGGGCTCAACGAGACCGTCGTAACGGTCCAGTTCCTCGCCTCGTTGGTCAAGAACTACTTCGGGGACGGCGAAGAGCTCGGGATGGAGCTCAGCTATGCCAATGAAGAGAAACCGCTGGGCACCGCGGGAAGCGTGAAGAATGCCGAGGAAGCGCTGAAGGACGACACCTTCCTCGTTATTTCCGGTGACGCGCTCACCGACTTCGATCTCACCGACCTCATCGCCTTCCACAAGGAAAAGGGCGGGCTGGTGACGGTGTGCCTGACCCGCGTGCCGAATCCTCTGGAATTCGGCATCACCATTGTGGACGAGGCGGGCCAGGTCGAGCGTTTCCTGGAGAAGCCGACCTGGGGCCAGGTCTTCTCGGACACCGTCAATACGGGCATCTATGTCATGGAGCCCGAGGTGTTCGACTATGTCGAGGCCGACATCTCGGTGGACTGGTCCGGTGATGTCTTCCCGCAGCTCATGAAGGAAGGCAAGCCCATCTACGGCTATGTCGCCGAGGGGTACTGGGAGGATGTCGGTACCCACGAGAGCTATGTGAAGGCCCAGGCAGACGTTCTTGAGCGCAAGGTCGATGTCGAGATCGACGGCTTCGAGATCTCGCCCGGCGTGTGGGTCGCCGAAGGCGCTGAAGTACATCCCGACGCCGTACTGCGAGGCCCCCTCTACATCGGGGACTACGCGAAAGTCGAAGCGGGGGTGGAGATTCGCGAGCACACGGTCATCGGGTCGAACGTTGTTGTCAAAAGCGGCGCATTCCTGCACAAGGCCGTGGTGCACGACAACGTTTACATCGGCCAGCACAGCAATTTGCGCGGATGCGTGATCGGGAAGAACACCGACGTCATGCGGGCCGCCCGTATCGAGGACGGCGCGGTCATCGGGGACGAGTGCCTGATCGGTGAAGAATCGATCATTCAGGGCAATGTTCGCGTGTACCCGTTCAAGACCATCGAAGCCGGAGCCTTCGTCAACACCTCCGTCATCTGGGAATCCCGCGGACAGGCCCACCTCTTCGGGGCCCGCGGTGTGTCCGGCATTCTGAACGTCGAGATCACGCCGGAGCTGGCTGTCCGGCTCGCCGGAGCCTATGCCACGACCCTCAAGAAGGGCTCGACGGTCACTACCGCCCGTGACCACTCCCGTGGCGCCCGTGCGCTGAAGAGAGCGGTGATCTCGGCGCTTCAGGCCAGCGCCATCGACGTCCGGGACCTGGAAAACGTACCGCTGCCCGTCGCACGCCAGCAGACCGCGCGGGGCAGCGCCGGCGGGATCATGATCCGTACGTCCCCCGGCGTGCCCGACTCGGTCGACATCATGTTCTTCGACGAGCGGGGCGCGGACCTCTCCCAGGCGCGGCAGCGGAAGCTGGACCGGGTTTATGCCCGTCAGGAATACCGCCGCGCCTTCCCGGGGGAGATCGGGGACCTGCACTTCCCATCCAGTGTCTTCGACTCGTACACCGGATCGCTGCTGCGGAACGTGGACACCACGGGGATTGCCGACGCGGGTCTCAAGGTTGTCGTCGACGCCTCCAACGGCAGTGCCGGGCTTGTCCTGCCCAGCTTGCTGGGCCGGCTCGGCGTGGACGCATTGACCATCAATCCCGGCCTCGACGAATCACGGCCCACCGAATCCGCCGCTACCCGGCGCGCAGGACTGGTGCGGTTGGGCGAGATCGTCTCCTCGGCACGGGCCGCGTTCGGCGTGCGGTTCGATCCGGTCGGCGAGCGACTCTCCCTGGTGGACGAACGGGGCAGGATCGTGGAGGACGACCGGGCGCTCCTGGTGATGCTCGACCTCGTGGCGGCCGAGCGGCGCAGCGGGCGGGTGGCGCTGCCGGTGACCACGACGCGGGTCGCCGAGCAGGTCGCGGCGTACCACGGCACGCAGGTCGAATGGACGACAACATCGCCAGACGATCTGACGCGTGTGGGACGCGAGGAAGGCACCATCTTCGGTGGAGACGGCCGCGGTGGCTTCATCGTTCCCGAGTTCAGCAGCGTCTTCGATGGATCTGCTGCTTTCGTGAGACTCATCGGGCTTGTCGCGAGGACCCAGCTCACCCTCAGCCAGATCGATGCCCGCATTCCCCGTGCCCATGTCCTGCGCCGTGATCTGGCCACACCCTGGGCCGTCAAGGGCCTGGTCATGCGGCGGGTTGTGGAGGCCGCCGGCGACCGCAGCGTCGATACGACGGACGGTGTACGGGTCGTCGAGGCCGACGGGCGATGGGTGATGGTGCTGCCGGACCCGGCCGAAGCGGTCACCCATTTGTGGGCTGAAGGTCCGGACGACGCCTCCGCGCAGGCGCTACTGGACGAATGGGCGGCGGTCGTGGAGAGCGCAGGTCACTGAGGGTTCCACCGGTGTGCCCAGAGGCGTCCAGCGGCGCCGTCGGGCCCACCGGTGGGGCCATTCGGCGGTAGCGGTGGCGACGTGCGACGATGTGCGGCATGTCGCAGCAACCCCCCGATCGGAGTATCGCCTCGCCTCCTGCACGCCCCGACGCCTCCATGTCGCTGCTGGCCAATGTGATGGACCACAGCCTGGACGACGGATACGCCGAGGCATCGGCGCGTCGCAGGGCCGATGGGAGTGCGGGCATGCCCCGCACACTCAAGTCGAAACTCGGCCTCGCCGCGTGTCTGGTGCTTGCTGCACTTGTGGTCACGCTCGGGGCCGCGCAGGCACGCGTCTCCGCTCCGGTCCTCGCCAAGGAGCGCGAGGAGTTGATCGACCGCATCGACGGGGAGACGGCGGCGGCCGACACCCTTGAGTCGCAGGTCGACAAGCTCAGGGACGACGTGGGAAGGCGCCAGCGCAAGGCGTTGGAGAAGCACGGCGGGGACCAGGGGGAGCTGGTGGCACTGCTTGCCGGGGCCACACCGGTGGAGGGGCCCGGCGTAAAACTTGCCGTCGACGACGCCAAGGACACCGACCAGGGCGGTGGCGGGCCGAGGGAGACCAGCGGATTCGCCGACACCGGGCGGGTCCGCGACCGGGACCTGCAACGGGTCGTCAACGGCCTCTGGCAGTCCGGTGCGGAGGCGATCGCGATCAACGGGCAGCGTCTGACGGCCCTGTCGGCGATCCGCGCGGCCGGCGACGCCATACTGGTCGACAACAGACCGCTCGTGCCGCCGTACACGGTGCTGGCGGTGGGGAATGGGAAGCAGCTCAGCACCGCATTCCAGGACAGCGCTGACGGCCAGTATCTGCAGGCGCTCAAGGACACCTTCGACATCCGGATGAGCATGTCCGTCCAGGAGAAAGTGAACCTCCCGGTTGCGCCGAGCCTGATCGTACGAACAGCAGAGCCTTATAAGGCCGCAGACACCGGCAGTGGTGCGGCAGAAACAGGGAAGGGCACATCTTGATCGCCGTACTGGGCCTCGTCGTGGGAGTCGTGGTCGGACTGTTGATCCGACCCGAGGTGCCGGCGGTGGTCGAACCCTATCTTCCGATCGCCGTCGTGGCTGCCCTCGACGCAGTCTTCGGGGGTCTGCGGGCCATGCTCGACGGAATCTTCGTCGACAAGGTGTTCGTCGTGTCGTTCCTGTCGAACGTCGTGGTGGCCGCACTGATCGTGTTCCTGGGCGACAAGCTTGGCGTCGGAGCGCAGCTCTCCACCGGTGTGGTGGTCGTGCTCGGGATCCGGATCTTCTCCAACGCCGCGGCCATCCGCCGGCACGTCTTCCGGGCCTGAGGCCGATGAGCAACGCAGAACTTCCCAGCGACAAGGGGCGCACCGGCGAGCAGCCGGCCGATGCCGCCAACGAGCTCACCGGGCGTCAGCGGCTGATCGCCGGACTCTGGCCGCCGCGGGTGACGCGGGCCCAACTCATCGTCGCGGTGCTGCTGTTCGTCCTCGGTCTCGGGCTGGCCATTCAGGTGCGCTCGAACAGTGACAACAGCGCACTGCGAGGTGCCCGCCAGGAGGACCTGGTCCGCATTCTCGATGAGCTGGACGACCGTACACAGCGCCTGGAGGACGAGAAGCAGCGCCTCGACGCTCAGCGTACGGAGTTGGAGAACAGCTCCGACCAGGCTGAGGAGGCGCGTAAGCAGACGGTGGAAAAGGAGCGGCAACTCGGTATTCTCGCGGGCACCGTGACGGCACACGGGCCCGGGATCACGCTCACCGTCAATGACCCGGGAGACGGGATCAAGGCGGACATGCTGCTCGACGCACTGCAGGAGTTGCGTGCGGCGGGTGCCGAGGCGATCGAGGTCAACGGAGTGAGAGTGGTGGCCAATACGTTCTTCTCCGGTGACGGGGGCAACGTGAAGGTGGACGGCCGTAAGATCACCGCGCCGTACGTGTTCAAGGTGATCGGCAAGCCCCAGGATCTGGAGCCGGCGCTGAACATCCCTGGCGGTGTGGTGCAGACACTCGAGAAGGAGCAGGCCACCGTGCATGTGGAGCAGGCCGAAGACATCGTCGTGGACGGCTTGCGACCGGCGAAGCGCCCTGACTACGCTCGGTCGTCATCCTCGTGAGGCCGCGGCACGGAGGGGTCGAAGGAGACGGGCAGGAGGTTGCGGGGGGTCGCCGCATCGTAATGGTGGTGCGTGGTGGAAACTGTCGAGTGGATACGGACGTTGTGAAGATGTCCGGGTCGGCAGGTGTGTTCGTTCAGGGTTCGTCCTGCCCCACGGGCGGGTCTATTTCGGTCAAGGGGAATCGCCCGTGAAGTTGTTTGGGAAGTTGTTCGGCAAGAGCGCTCGCGATGAAGCTGCCCGCCATCGCGCACCGCGCCATGGCCAGGCAGAGGAGCAGGGCGCGGAGCGCCCACTCTTCCGCGATCAGGTGTCCGGTTCGGACAGTGACAATTCGGGCGCTTCCGGCGCGTCGTCTGTTGACCCTGCCGGTGCCGGCCGCATAGGTTTCGGAGAACCGTCAACCTCAAGTACGGGTGGAGGGTTCGCCGCGAGGCAGGAGGGTTCGTCCATGCCGGTCTGTACGAGGTGCGGGCATCGCAACGCCGAGGCCGGTCGTTTCTGCTCCAACTGTGGTGCGCCGCTGAAGGGTGGAATTCCCGAGCGCGCCTCGGAGACGACCTCGACCATCTCCATCTCCGGTCTTGAGGCGTACGAGGCGGAGGCCACCGGGCAGACGCCCCTACCGTCCCTCTCGCCCGAGGCGCAGGCCGCTGTCGACGCTCTTCCGCTCGGCTCGGCGCTCCTGGTGGTGCGACGTGGTCCGAACTCCGGCAGCCGCTTCCTGCTGGACGGCGAGCTGACCACGGCCGGCCGCCACCCGCAGAGCGACATCTTCCTCGACGACGTGACGGTGTCGCGGCGGCATGTGGAGTTCCACAGGAGCCCCGACGGCAGCTTCACCGTCGGGGACGTGGGCAGCCTGAACGGTACCTACGTCAACCGGGAGCGCATCGACTCCGTCGGCCTGTCCAACGGCGACGAAGTGCAGATCGGCAAGTACCGGCTGGTCTTCTACGCGAGCCAGCGGGGCATCTGACCCGTCAGGGAAGGTCCATGCTGAGAACACCGACGGGCGGTGCCGGTCACCGCACCCCCCCCCCCCACGACCCCCCCAAGAG
>NZ_JBEOVN010000297.1:0-6511 GCF_040295565.1 Streptomyces sp. NPDC002785
CGCACCACCCATGGACACCGGTGCGGGGCGGCCTCACGACCGCGGAGCCCTTCTGCCTACACCTTGCGGTACTCGTGCGCCTCCGACGCCGCAGCCTCCACCGCCGCGATGTCGCCGCCCGCCGACGCGGTGACCACGGCAGCCACCGCACCCTCCAGGAACGGCGCGTCCACCAGCCGTGAGCCGCCCGGCAGTTCGTCCCCCTCGTCCAGCATCGTCTTGACCGTGAGCACCGCGCTGCCCAGATCGACCAGTAGAGCCACGCCCGCGCCGCCGTCCACCGACCTGGCCGCCTCGGCGATCAGCTGGGTACTGGTCCCGAGACCACCCGCGGGAGTGCCTCCGGCGGCGGCCACCGGAGCCGTCGCACCACCTGCCGCGAGACCCCTGGCCAGCTCGGCCACGGACTCGGCCACCGGGCCGCTGTGCGAGACCAGCACGATCCCGACCTGCTTTGCGCCGCTCACGCGTCACCACCACTCGCACCATCGGTCTCGGCCAGTGCGGCGACCAGCAGGGCGGAGGACGTAGCCCCCGGATCCTGATGCCCGATGCTGCGCTCACCCAGATAACTCGCCCTGCCCTTGCGGGCCAGCATCGGTACCGTCGCCAGCGCCCCCGCCTCCGCGGCCTCCCGGGCCGCCCCGAACGACGCGCCGAGCGCCTCGGCGGCCGGCAGCAGCGCATCGAGCATCGTCTTGTCCCCGGCCTGCGCCCCGCCCATCTGGGCCACGGCCGCGACGCCCACCCCGAGCGCCTCCGCCAACTGCTGCCGTGCCACCCGTGGTGCTTCGCCCAGAGCCTTACCGGTACGTCGCAACAGTGTCCCGTACAACGGGCCCGAAGCCCCGCCGACCGTCGCGATCAACTGCCGCCCGGCGAGCATCAGCACGGCCCCCGGGGTCTGCGGCGGCTCCTTGTCCAGGGCCGCCCGCACCGCGGTGAATCCGCGCTGCAGATTACTGCCGTGATCGGCGTCCCCGATCGCCGAGTCAAGCTCGGTGAGATGGTTCGCCTCGCGGTCCACTGAAGCCGCGGCCGCGGTCATCCAGCGGTGGAAGAAGTCGGCGTCGAGCACAGGATCTCCTTTTCCGGCGGGTCAACGGCCCCAGCGCAGCGCAGGCGTCTCCACCGGCGCGTCCCAGAGGCGCAGCAGTTCCTCGTCCACCTGGCAGAGCGTCACCGAGCAGCCCGCCATGTCGAGCGAGGTCACATAGTTCCCCACGAGCGTACGAGCCGCCACCACACCCCGCTCGGGCAGCACCCGCTGCACCTCGGCATTGAACCCGTACAGCTCCAGCAGCGGCGTCGCACCCATCCCGTTGACCAGCACGATCACAGGTCCACGCGGCTGCAGGTCCTCCAGGATCGCGTCCACCGCGAAGTCCGCGATTTCCCGCGACGTCATCATCGGACGCCGCTCCCGCCCCGGCTCGCCATGAATCCCGATCCCCAGCTCCAGCTCGCCCGGCGGCAGATCGAATGTGGGGGACCCCTTGGCGGGCGTGGTGACGGCGCCGAGTGCCACCCCGAAACTCCGCGATGCCTCGTTCACCTGCCGGGCAATGGCCTCCACCCGCTCCAGCGGCGCACCTTCCTCGGCCGCCGCCCCGGCGATCTTCTCGACGAACAGGGTCGCGCCAGTGCCCCGCCGCCCCGCGGTGAACAGACTGTCGGTCACCGCCACGTCGTCATTGACGAGAACCTGGGTGACCCGCACGCCCTCGTCCTCGGCGAGCTCGGCGGCCATCTCGAAATTCAGCACGTCACCGGTGTAGTTCTTGACGACGAACAACACCCCCGCCCCACTGTCGACCGAGGCGGCGGCCCGCACCATCTGATCCGGCACCGGCGAGGTGAACACCTCTCCCGGGCAGGCCGCGGACAGCATCCCCGGCCCGACGAACCCCGCATGCAATGGCTCGTGCCCGGACCCGCCCCCGGAGACGAGCGCCACCTTCCCGGACACGGGCGCATCACGCCGCACGACGACCCGGTTCTCGACGTCCACGGTCAGCTCGGGGTGAGCGGCGGCGATACCGCGCAACGCGTCTGCGACAACGGTTTCCGGGACGTTGATGAGCATCCTCATGGGTACCTCCTGGGAAGGTTAGCAGGTGGGTCTTCGACCTGTGTTTTTTTGCTGGTCAGAGCAGGTATGGGCAGTTCTTGATCTTGGCGGTCCGTAGCGGCCGGAAGCGGGCTGTGGCGGTACTGATGCCGACTTTGGTGACGGTTCGTCAGGTTGGGGGCATGGTCGGGTGGGACTCGGGTGGAGTGCCGCTGTCGGCAGTATCGGCCTTGAGGCAGCGAAGGTCACGCGCGAGAACGTCCGTGGGCGTGCCCCGTTCCCGAAGCGGGGTGCGTTCGGTTGTGGCTGGACGCCGACGTCCAGCGTGGATCGCGCGTGTCGTGCTGCCAACTGCCCGACGACTCTTTCGCCCGCGGGGCGGGTGCGCTGCGCTGGGCAAGGTGCAGGACGCGCGACGAGGTGGCGGCATCCGTGGACAGAAAGCCGCGCCAGGCCTGGAGGGAGGGAGTCCACAGGGCGCCGACGTGTGGTGGAGCGGGTTCCCCGGCGGAACGGTGGCGTCCGAAGCCTCGGGTGGGGATGATGTGCCGACCGTCCCACGCCTTGCGCGTGTGGCTTTCCAGGCGAGGGCTTCTCCAAGCACTGCCGGGGCCAGCCGTGAACGGAGAACCGGTCAGGAGAAGCGCGGAGGTGCCCGTACCGGCGTTCTCCGCACGGCGGGTGAAGTGCACTGCTGCGCTGTACTTCCGTTCGTTCGTTCGTCACATCGTGGTGGGTCGTCAGTGGAGCAAGGCCTCCGAGGTGGCGGCGAAGAGCATCGACGAGCCGGGCCCCGTCGGACGCGCCGTCATGTGCGTGTGACATCCAGACTGCCAGCGGGGCACTGGGCCATGAGGCGATCGAGACCGTGGGGGAGACGGCTGTGGACCACCAGCTGATTGCTCCCGCATAGAGGTCTGCGCGCAGCCTATGCAGTTTGTAATTTTCGCTCCGTCACGCTGCGCAGTTGCGGCGAGGCGGAGAACTCGACCGTTCGAGGTCGCTGGGCAGAGGGCTCGGCGGTGCTGTGAGGCTGGCTGCGCGGCGGCAGTGACGAAATCCTTACGGCGGGATTCGATGCGTTCGATGAGCGGGTCTCGGACCCATCCACCGATCAGTTGCTCCCACATGGCCGGGCAACGGTCGACTAGGGAGAGAGCCTGAGCTACTTGCATTTCGGTGAGGGCGGAGCTGTCGCGGAGGCAGTAGTCCAGAAGATCCCGGTCATGCCTTCTTTCCTCCTCGTCCTTGCGCGCCCACCCGACGAGAAATTCCCAGGCTACGTAGGCCGAGCTATGGCGATCATCGGTGCAATCTTCTGGGTCGCCGGGACACCAGCCTGCTTCCAGGGCGCTGATCGTCGCGCGCAGTACCGCGCGATCGAGCGCGCAGCGTTCCAAGAGGCGGCATTGCGATGGACAACTGGGTCGCGCTTGAGGGCTTGAGGGAATGAACTGGGTTGACTGGCGGCTTGGTGCGGCGGGCGGAGGCCGACGTGTCGCTGAGACGTGCAGGTCGCGCCTGTACCGCGTTCGCGTCGAAACTCCGACGCCTGGAAGGCCAATTGGCTGCGCCGGGAACAGCGGACCGGTCGGCACGGTTGCATCGACCGAGGGACCGGCGCCGTACGGGCGGGGAGACACGGAGGCTGCAAGGGTGTCCGCCCCGCCAGGATCCGGGCCCCAGGATCGCGGTACGCCCGCCGCGCACTCGGACCGACCCGTATTTCTGCAGGAGGACTGTTTCATGATTGACCGGCCCTTGACGCTCATGGCAGTACACGCCCACCCCGACGACGAGGCCACCGGAACCGGAGGGGTCCTCGCGCGGTACGCGGCGGAAGGCATCCGCACGGTTCTCGTGACATGTACCGACGGCGGTTGCGGTGACGGAACGGGGGGTGTCAAGCCGGGCGATGCCGGGCATGATCCGGCGGCCGTTGCCTTGATGCGCCGCCAAGAACTCAAGGCGAGCTGTGACGTCCTGAAGGTCAGCGATCTGGAGATGCTGGACTATGCCGACTCCGGGATGATCGGCTGGCCGAGCAATGACGCCCCCGGATCCTTCTGGCAGACCCCCGTGGAGGAAGGCGCTGCCCGACTTGCGGAACTCATGCGGCACTACCGACCCGATGTGGTCGTCACCTACGACGAGAACGGCTTCTACGGCCACCCCGACCACATCCAGGCCCACCGCATCACGATGGCGGCGCTGGAGATGACCGCGCTGACACCGAAGGTGTACTGGACGACGATGCCTCGCTCGATGATGCAGCGGTTCGGGGAGACCATGCGCGAGTTTCATGAGGACATGCCGGAACCGGATCCTGCCGAGGCCACCGCGATGGCCGAGATCGGCCTCCCCGACGATGAGATCACCACGTGGGTGGACACCATCGCATTCAGCGGTCAGAAGTTCGATGCGCTGGCCGCGCACGCCAGTCAGGGCGAGAACATCTTCTTCCTCAAGATGGGCAAGGAGAGGTTCGGCGAGTTGATGGGCATGGAGACCTTCGTACGTGTCAAGGACGCCACCGGCGCGGCCGTACCCGAGAACGATCTCTTCGCCGGACTGCGCTGATCCGCTGTGTGTCGATCCGGAAGGGCACTCGCGTAATCCAACAGTTGCCGGCGGCGCCGGATGCTTTCGTGTGGCTTCGGCTCTGCCAGGCTCAGATGCACGGCCTGGTACCTACGGAGGTGGATGATCCGCTGTGGTGGACGCTGCGGCGCCCCTTCACGGCGCTCAGCTACCACGCCGCCTACCGGATGTTCAGCCGTGTGAACGCGGCGTTGGGAGCGAACTGGTCGTTGCATGACCTGCGCCATACCGCTGCCTACCGGATGGCCCGCGATCCCAAGATGTCGCTCACCGACGTTCAGTGGGTCCTTGGTCACGCCCATCTGAGTACGACTCAGCTCTACCTGAACCCGCTCACCGAGGACGTCATCGCGCAGGCCCTGGCTCAACCACGCGCGCGTGGCGGCAGGCGCCGCCACGGCGACAACGGCACCGAAGGACGGCCCGTCGGCGCTGTCCTACCGACCGGAATCGCTGAACATTCTGTTCAGGGAGGGAACCGCGTGACGGTGCAGGTACTGGCGGCGGAACGCTTTCCGCGACATCGCCGGCCGAACCGTCGCTGCCGCCAAGGCCCCTTCGTGACCGCTCAGAAAGCCGTGGTTCAGAATCCATTCGCCGGTGTCAGCTCAGCGGCAGCGCCGCGCCCAGTAGGCGTAGGTGACGGCCAGCAGCAGCGGACCCCACAGGACCATCACGGCCTGGCAGCACACTGCCAGTACCCGCCACGAGTCGTTGGTGTAGTGCAGGCCGGGAATGATACCGAGGATCCCGAGCGACCAATCGACCAGTACGCCGGTCAGCACCAGCCCGCCGAGGGTCGCCGGCACGATCGCCGCGGCCGGCGCTACCCGCCGGCCGCCGATCACCGGGACCCAGCCGGGCACGACCTCGCCCCACCCGCGCACCAAGCCGATGGAGAGCAGGGCGAGGCACTCCGAGACCGTGCTCAGGGCGAAGACGTACGGCGCGATCACCCACCAGCTGTACGTCTCTTCCTGCACCGTCCCCATGGTGAAGCCGAACGCGAACGGCAGCCGCCACAGGCATGCGGGCAGTCCGACCAGGGGGATGGCCCGCGCCATAGCGGTGGCCCAGCGCGGAACGGGCCGCTCGGTGTCGCCCGCAGAGGGAGCGGCCGAGGGCATTGTTGTCGTCGTCATGCTCAAAGCCTTCAGCATCAGCCGATTCGCCGGCGTCGTCCTGATGGATGGTGCCGGTCCCTCTGGAGGGGGAATCCATCCGGAGCTCCAGTGGTCCGGTGGAAGGAGCTCGTCCGCCGAGCGTGGTGACTCCAGCATGCGAAGTAGGTCAGACTGGGACAGGGTCGCCATGTACCTCCCGCTTTTGAACTGGCCCTTCAGTAGCGAGAGTTATGTGGTGGATGACTCGCACTCAGGGGGGCATGAGCCGCTCACGTTTTCTGACCAACGCCTCTTCTAACCCCCTGCGGCAACCCTGTACCCACGAGACTGCCTGGAGGCATCCGCGCGGCCTCTGCGAGTTGGGACGTAGCCGCTCAGCCGACCGATCCCACGTCAAAGGACGAGGTCAGCGCCTACTTCGTTGTTTTTTCGGCGAGTACTACTGGGACCCCCGCACAGGGGTCATCGGGAGCTTTCCGCGTGTCTGACGGTAGTTCAGAGAACACGTCAACACCCTGCTGCTTCAGCAGATCCTCGCCGACCCCGAGTGGGCCGAGCGCCTTACCGACGCCGACCGACGGGCTCTGTCCCCGCTGTTCTGGACGCACGTCAACCCCTATGGCCAATGCCGTTCGGTTAGCCATCTGACGGGCTTGGCAACGTGCTGATCTCGATGTGGACGGTGGTCCTGTGGGTGCGGTGGTCGATGTCGCGG
>NZ_JBEOVN010000298.1:0-6481 GCF_040295565.1 Streptomyces sp. NPDC002785
GCATCCATGAGCTTCACGGCCATACCGGCCCACTGCGACCCCTGACCAGGAAAGACAAAAGCCACCTGCCCACCGACGGCAGAACCCTGCACCACACCCGGTGCCATGCCACCATCCGCAAGCGTCCGCAGACCGGCCAGCAACTCGTCGCGGCTCTCGCCGACGACCACGGCGCGGCGCTCCAGGGCGGACCGGGTGACGGCGAGCGAGTAGCCCACATCCACCGGGCGCGGCCCGGCGTCGGCCCGCAGCAGGTCCAGCAGCTTCGCAGCCTGGGCGCGCAGCGCCGCCTCGCCCTTGCCGGAGAGCACCCACGGAAGCACGCCGGGCTGGCGTACCGGCTCCTCGGCGGGGGCGGGCTCCTCGGCCGGGGCCTGCTCGATGATGGCGTGCGCGTTGGTGCCGCTGAAGCCGAAGGCGGAGACGCCCGCGCGGCGGGGCCGCCCGGTCTCCGGCCAGGCCGTGGCCTCCCGTACGAGATTCACCGAGCCGGCCGCCCAGTCGATGTGCGGGGACGGCTCGGCTATGTGCAGCGACTCGGGCACCGTGCCGTGCCGCATGGCCAGCACCATCTTCATCACGCCCGCGATGCCTGCCGCGCCCTGGGTGTGGCCGATGTTGGACTTCACCGAGCCCAGCAGCAGCGGCCGGTCGGCGGGCCGGTTCTGGCCGTAGGTGGCCAGCAGCGCCTGCGCCTCGATCGGGTCACCGAGGGCAGTGCCGGTGCCGTGCGCCTCGACGACGTCGACATCGGTGGCGGACAGCCGGGCGTTGGCGAGCGCCTGGCGGATGACGCGCTGCTGGGACGGCCCGTTCGGCGCCGTCAGACCGTTGCTCGCACCGTCCTGGTTGATCGCACTGCCCCGCACGATCGCGAGCACCTGGTGGCCGTTCTTCCGGGCGTCGGACAGTCGCTCCAGCAGCAGCACGCCCACGCCCTCGGCCGGTCCGAAACCGTCGGCATCCGCAGCGAACGCCTTGCAGCGGCCGTCCCGGGACAGTCCGCGCTGCCGACTGAACTCGACGAACAGGCCGGGCGTGGACATCACGTGGACGCCGCCGGCCAGGGCCAGCGAGCACTCGCCCAGCCGCAGTGCCTGGACGGCCAGGTGCAGCGCGACCAGCGACGCCGAGCAGGCGGTGTCGACGGTGACCGCCGGGCCCTCCAGGCCGAAGACATAACTGACGCGGCCGGAGAGCACGCTGGCGGAGTTGCCGGTGCCCAGGTGCCCGCTGAAGTCCTCCTCGGCCTTCAGTGCCACCGACAGGTAGTCGGAGGCGTTGATGCCGGCGAAGACGCCGGTCTGGCTGCCGCGCACGCTCGCGGGGTCGATCCCGGCCCGCTCGAACGCTTCCCATCCGGTCTCCAGCAGCAACCGCTGTTGGGGGTCCATCGCCGTCGCCTCGCGCGGGGAGATCCCGAAGAACGCCGGGTCGAACCGGGTGGCGTCGCCGAGGAACCCGCCCTCGCGGGTGTAGGTGGTGTCCGGGGTGTCCGGATCCGAGTCGAACAGGTTCTGCAGGTCCCAGCCGCGGTCGTCGGGGAATTCCGCCGCCGCGTCACCACCTTCGGCGAGCAGCCGCCACAGCTCCTCGGGGGTGCGGATACCGCCGGGGAACCGGCAGCTCATTGCCACGATGGCGATCGGCTCGCGGGCTCGGTCCTCGATTTTCTGAAGGCGCCGGTACGCCTCGTCGAGGTCTGTGGTGACCTTCTTGAGATATTCGCGGAGCTTTGCTTCATTCGCCATGTGGCGCGTCCTATTCGAATGCTGTGGATCGTCGGGGTGGTCGGTGGGGTGGTGCTGCCGCGCGTCCGGCCGCTGAGTTCCCCGGGATTTCTCAGCCGTCTCGTACATCCCGGCCTTCTCGGGTTCTCAGCTCTTTCCGAACCTCTTGTCGATGAAGTCGAAGAGTTCGTCGTCGCTGGCCTCTTCGAGCGCGCCCGCCCCGGCGGTGTCGTCCATGGCGTTCCGGACGTCGTTCCACTTCGTCAGCAGCGACTGCAGGCGCACCGCGATGCGGTCGTGGTCGGCCTCGTTCTCGGCCACCGCGGCCAGATCCTCCGGCGCCAGCGCGGACAGGGTGTTCTCCAGCCGCTCCAACTCGTCCAGTACGCAGTGCCCTGCCGCCGCTTCCTCGGGTGCCACCTCGGCGAGCAGTTGGTGCGCGAGCGCCAGCGGGGTCGGGTAGTCGTAGACCAGCGTCGCCGAGAGCCTCAGTCCACTGGCCTCGTTGAGGCGGTTGCGCAGTTCCACGGCGGTCAGCGAGTCGAAGCCGAGCTCCTTGAATGCCTGTTCGGCGCCCACCTGGTCCTGGGACGTGTAGCCCAGCACCACGGCCACCTGACGGCGTACCAGATCCAGTACGGTGTGCCGCTGTTCGGCGTCGGAGAGACCGGCGAGCTGCGCCGCCAGCGTCTCGGCCCCGGCCTCGGCTGCCGTGGTGGCACGGCCTGATTCCGCGGCGCGGCGGGCGGGGGTGCGTACCAGGCCGCGGTAGAGCGGCAGCAGCTCCCCGGCGGCGGCGTTGGAGCGCAGCGCGGCCAGGTCCAGCCGTACCGGCACCAGCACCGGTTCGTCGGCCTCGCGGGCCGCGTCGAACAGGGCCAGGCCCTCCGCCGCGGAAAGCGGCAGCACACCGCCGCGCGCCGACCGGCCGAGATCGGCCGCGCCGAGCGTGCCGGCCATGCCGCGCTCCTCGGCCCACATGCCCCACACCAGGGACACGGCGGCCAGGCCACGGGCTCGGCGGTGCCGGGCCAGGGCGTCCAGGAAGACGTTGGCCGCCGAGTAGCTGCCCTGTCCGGGGCTGCCCAGGGTGCCTGCCGCCGCCGAGTACAGCACGAAGGCGGACAGGTCCAGGTCCCGGGTCAGTTCGTGCAGGTTCACGGCCGCGTCGACCTTGGGCGCGAGCACCCGGTCCACCCGTTCCGGTGTCAGCAGGTCGATGACTCCGTCGTCGAGCACGCCCGCGGTGTGCACCACGGCCGTCAGCGGGTGTCCGGCGGGAACGCTCGCCAGCAAGGTGGCGAGCGCCACCCTGTCCGAGGCGTCGCAGGCGGCCACGGTGGCCTCGGCGCCCAGCGCGCGGAGTTCGCCGGTCAGTTCCGCCATGCCCTCGGCGGCCGGACCGCGCCTGCTGACGAGCAGCAAGTGGCGGGCGCCGTGCTCGGTGACCAGGTGCCGGGCCAGCAGCCGGCCCAGCCCACCGGTGGCGCCGGTGATCAGGACAGTGCCCTCGGGATCGATGGCCGCCCCGCGCACCACCCCGGCCTCGGTCTCGCTCCGGGCCAGACGCGGCGTGTACGCCGTGCCCGCGCGGAGCGCCAGCTCCGGTTCGCCCGAGGCCAGTGCGCCCAAAATGGCCGCGAACGACGCGTCGCCGTCCACGTCCAGCAGCAGGAACTGCCCGGGATTCTCCGCCTGCGCGGCCCGCAGCAGACCCCAGACCGGTGCGTTCACCAGGTCGGCGACCTCGACGTCGTCGGCCGCGGCGACCGCGCCCCGGGTGACGACCACCAGCCGGGCCGCGCCCGGCCGCCCACCGTTCAGCCACTCCTGAAGCAGACTCAGGGCGCGGTGGGTGGCGGTGTGGACGGCCCTGGCCAGGCCGTCGTCGCGCACGTCACCGGACTCGGGCAGCAGCGGCAGCAGCACCGTGCCGGGCACGGTGCCGCCCGCCGCGACGGCCGCGTTCAGCGCCGCGAGGTCGTCATACGTCTCGGCGTGCACCCCGGCCGGCTCCAGCGCGACGCCCAGCTTGAGTTCGTCGCCGCCGCCGATGACGGCGACGGGCTCGGCGTAAACCGCCGAAGGCGCGGGCAGCGCCGTCCAGTCGACACGGAACAGTGAATCGTGGTGTCCGGCCGTGGCGGCCGTCGCACCGGCGATCCGGTCCAGGTCCATCGGCTGGGTGCCCAGCGCCTCGACCGTTGCGACGAGCGAGCCCGCCGCGTCGGCCACCACCACCGAGACCGCGCCGTCCAGGGCCGGGTCGGCGACCGGCGCCAGCCGTACCCGCAGCGCGTCCGCGCCGATCGCGCGCACGCTCACTCCGCGCCACGAACCCGCCAGTGCGGCGCCGTCCGTGTCCGCCGCCAGGAGCGCCAGCGGCTGGAGCGCGGCGTCCAGCAGTGCCGGGTGCAGCGCGAAGCGCGTGGCCTCCGGCTGCCGCTCCGCCGCGATCCGTACCTCGGCGAAGAGTTCCGCACCGCGCCGCCAGACGCGCTCCAGGCCCTGGAAGGCCGGGCCGTGCAACAGACCGGCGTGTACCAGCCGGCCGTAGACCTCGTCGGCCGCCACGGGCTGCGCGTCGGCGGGCGGCCAGGCCGACAGCTCGGCCAGGCCCGCAGGGTTCGTCACGGACTCGCCGGTGGCCAGCAGGCCACTGGCGTGCCGGGTCCACGGCCGGTCCGACCGCTCCGGGCGGGAGTGGACGGCCAGTGTGCGGCGGCCGACGTCATCCGGCTCACCGACCGACACCCGAAGCTGCACGCCGCCGCGTTCCGGAAGCACCAGTGGCGCCTCCAGGGTCAGCTCTTCGAGCAGCTCGCAGCCGGCCCGGTCGCCCGCGCGGACCGCCAGCTCGACGAAGGCCGTGGCAGGCACCACCACCGTGTCCCCGACCATGTGGTCGGCCAGCCAGCCGTGCGAGCGGAGCGAGAGCCTGCCGGAGAAGAGGAACGCGTCCGAGTCGGGCAGCTCCACCGCGGCACCCAGCAGTGGGTGACCGGCGGCGCCGAGCCCCATCGAGGCGAACTCGTCCAGGCTCAGCAGGGCGTCGGCCCAGTAGTGCTGGTGCTGGAAGGCGTAGGTCGGCAGGGCCACGCGGCGCGCGCCCGTACCGGCGAAGAACGCCTCCCAGTCCGGGGCCGTGCCGCGGACGAACAGCCGTGCCAGCGCGTCGGTCGCCGCCCGTGCCTCCGGCCTGCCCGTGCGCAGCACCGGTGCGAGCACGGCGCGGCCGGGCTCGGCGAGGCAGTCCTGGGCCATGGCGGTGAGCACACCGTCCGGGCCCAGCTCGACATACGTCGTCACGCCCTGGTCCTCCAGGGCCCGTACGCCGTCCAGGAAGCGGACCGCCTCCCGCACGTGCCGTGCCCAGAACCCGGGGCTGGTGATCTCCTCGGCGGAGACGACGGCACCGGTCAGGTTCGACACGATCGGGATGCGCGGGGCCTCGTACGTGAGGCTCTCGGCGACCTTGCGGAAGTCCTCCAGCATCGCGTCCATGCGTGGCGAGTGGAAGGCGTGGCTGACCGTCAGACGCTTCGTCTTGCGGCCCTGTCGCTCGAAGGTCGCGGCGATCGCGACGGCCGCGTCCTCGTCACCCGCGACGACCACCGACTGCGGACCGTTGAGCGCGGCGATGCTCACACCCTCGGTCAGCAGCGGCAGCACCTCCTCCTCGGACGCCTGCACCGCGATCATGGCGCCACCGGCGGGCAGTTCCTGCATCAGGCGGCCACGGGCCGCCACCAGCTTCGCGGCTTCCGTCAGCGAGAGCACGCCCGCAACATGGGCGGCGGCCAGTTCGCCGATGGAGTGCCCGGAGAGGAAGTCGGCCTTCAGGCCCCACGACTCGACCAGACGGAACAACGCCACCTCGACCGCGAACAGCGCGGGCTGGGTGAAGCCCGTCCGGCCGAGCAGCTCGGCGTCGTCACCGAACAGCACGTCCTTCAGCGGACGGTCGAGGTGCCCGTCCAGATGCGCGCAGACCGCGTCCAGCGCATCGGCGAACACCGGGTGGGTGTCGTAGAGTTCGCGGCCCATACCGAGCCGCTGGCTGCCCTGGCCGGTGAAGAGGAAGGCCACCTTGCCGGCCGTCACCGTGCCCTGGATCAGGCCCGGCACCGCCGCCTCTGCCGACTCGCCGCGTGCGAGTGCCGCCAGGCCGCGCAGCAGTCCATCCCGGTCCTCGGCGACCAGCACGGCCCGGTGGTCCAGGACGGCACGGGTCGTGGCCAGCGAGTACGCGACATCCACCGCGTCCGCCTCGGGCTGTGCCGTGAGGTGCGCCCGCAGCCGCTCGGCCTGGCCGCGCAGCGCGGCCTCGGACTTGCCCGACAGCACCCACGGCACCGACAGCGGTTCCGCCACCGGATCGGGGACGGGCCCCGCCGGGGCCGGCTCGGGTGCCTGTTCCAGGACGGTGTGCGCGTTCGTACCGCTGATGCCGAACGCCGAGACCGCCGCGCGGCGCGGGCGGCCGGTCTCCGGCCACTGCACCGCCTCGGTCAGCAGCGAGACCGCGCCCGTCGACCAGTCGACGTGCGGGGTCGGCTCGTCGACGTGCAGTGTCTGCGGCAGCACTCCGTGCTGGAGCGCCAGTACCATCTTCATCACGCCCGCGACACCGGCCGCGGCCTGTGTGTGACCGATGTTGGACTTGATGGAGCCGAGGTGGAGCGGCTGGTCGGCCGCACGGTCCTGGCCGTAGGTGGCCAGCAGTGCCTGCGCCTCGATCGGGTCACCCA
>NZ_JBEOVN010000299.1:0-6446 GCF_040295565.1 Streptomyces sp. NPDC002785
ACCACGTGATCATTCCGGGGCCGTCGCCATGCCCGGAAGGCAGATCACGACCGTCACGCATCACGCATGATCAGCCACCCGACAGGCTCTGAGGCACGACGACGAAGTCCAGGGCACCCGGATCGCGAGCCACTTCTCCGAACCAGGTGGCCATCAACACGCTGCCGCGCAGCACAAAATGCCTGCCCCACGGGCCGTCCGCGACAGCCGCGGGCACCGTATCCAGCACGGTGCGCCGCGCCCGGTGCCAGGGCCGGCCCATCTCTTCGTCCTCATCGTCGAATTCGGGCTCCCCTGCACGGTATGCGTTGGCGAACTGTTTCAGAGCGGGCTCGAAGATCACCGGGTGATTCATGAAGGCAGGGGCAGGCAGCAGCGTCCCGGGAAGGTCGGAGCTGCGTCGTGTCTCCTCGTCAAGGGGTACATGCGGGATTCGCGGAGAGCCGTGCCAAAGCCCGGTCCAGGATGAGGACGGGGCGGCGGTTTCTGCGCCGGACACGCGCGAGCGCCGGACGAGGGGATGGGGTCGCGCGCTGCCGGGCCGGTTACTGGGCGCATGACAGCCTTACGCGCGAGCCTTGCCGCCACTCTGGTCGTCGGAGCCCGGGCAACCGTAGATCTCGCCTCTGCCTCTGGCTCCGCCCGCCCGCGAGATTCACAGCGGCCTCCAGGTCGTGGAGAACCGGAACAGCGCGAACACCGTCCTGCGCTACGGCAAGGGCGGCGCCCTGACCGGCCTCGACATGAACGAACGGTTCGACCTGTTGGTGTCGGTCAGTTCCGCGACCGCGGTGACGGTCAGCATCAGCCCGCCGATCACGACGCCGACGAAGGTGCGGTTGCGCAGCAGCGAAAGGTCCAGCAGCGGTCGGCGGGTGCGCCGTTCGATTCGTTGGTGAGGCGGCCGACGGCGATGGCGATGGCGAGGGGCGAGACGGGTAGATTGGACGGGTCCGGCCGCGGCTGCGGCGCCGTTGACCGCGCCCTACACGCCGAAGGCCGTGCCCAGCGCCCGCCCCTGGTAGGCGCCGGACAGCAGCGCAGTGGTCGACGTCGTCATCACCGTGCCGCCGAGGCCCTGGACCGCTCGTGCCGCGATCAGCACGGCGACGCCGGGGACCAGGGCGCAGACCAGCGGGGCGACCGCAAAGATGATCAGCGCCTCCCGCACACCCCCAGCATGGTCGGCGTCACGGCCCACTGCGTCATGCACACCTGGCTTCGGCGGCGCCCAGAGCCTGGTCATGACGTCCGCCTTCACCCCAGCCAGGTGGAACAGCTCACCGACCATCCTCTCGCGGGGCCGGGGTGTCCCGGCAGGGGGTGCGCAGACCGGAACCCCGGCCCGATTCCGGCGGGCAGGGGTTCCGTGCCATGCGGGTGTTTCGGTCACCGGCCCTCGTAGTGGCGCTCGAGCACCCGGAAGCTGCCCACGACTCCGTCGTGGACGAAGACGCCGCCCCGGACGTGGCCGGGGAATACGCCGTCGCTGGAGCTCCAGGGTCCGACGGTGGCGATGGGGGCGCCGTTGTCACAGGTGGCCCCGCGGAAGACCTCGATGGTCCGGCGGCTGTCGTTGCGGATGTTGAGGCTCTTGGAGCCGAGGCCGCTGACCACGGTGATGCAGCCGCCGGGTTCGTCGGCGTAGGTGCGCTCGTTGATCTGGATGCGACCCTCGTAGTGGTCCCGGTCGTCGTAGCCCCGGTCGCCGTGGTCCCGGTCGTCGTTGCCCTTGCCGGCGTCGCCGCCGTCGAGGGCCGAAACGGGGGCGGTGGCCTGCTGGAAGACAGGGGATGCTTGGGCCGACCCGGTGGTGGCGGCCGAGGCGTAGGTGATGCCGGTGGCGGCCAGTGCCGCAGCAGCCGCGATGGCAGCGGTAACGACGGTGGAACGGGTAACCATGTCACTTCTCCTGTCTCAGAGAGGTCGGCCGAGCAGCCGGCCTGTAATTGAACGTACTGACGGCCCCCATAGCTGTCATATCGGACACGTTGAAGGGTTGGTGCCGGGGCGCCGATCGGGGTACACGAGACACCCATTTGCTATTGCCAGATAATCAGATGAGATAGCAAGTATCCTTATCTGTAAGTAAATTGATGCGCCATTAATCTGTCTGGGCGACTTTCTGATGCCTACTCACTCCTGGTGGCAGCGTGTCTTTGTTGACACGACTCGGGCGGGAGGCGTAAACCGCCGTTCTGAATGCCCGTCGTTCACGTCCCGCCCAACCCCTGATCTGCAGTGACGGTCTGTAAGGTCGAATGCCGGAGCATTTGGCGACGGGTCTGGCTCTGGCGCTGATCCGGCGGGCGTCATCCTGCCGGTCCCCATGCTCGGGTCGTCCTGTCCAGCTTGGAGAGTGAGGCGATCTTGGGAAACAGGAACGCAGTGGTTGCGGCGGAAGTACCCGCTCCGGGCCTCGCCTCCGCTTTCCTCGCGGGTGCCTCCGATGCCAGGTCGGCAGTAGAAGTTCTCGATCCCGATACAACGTGAGTTCGCGAATTCCGAGGGGTGCTTGGGGCCAACCCACGGCTTCATGCGGGGAGTTGGTCTGCACGGGCCCTCCGGTTCAGCGGGTGCGCGAGGCGTCTTCGGCGGCTGAGACACGGCGGCGGTCGTGTGGTGGAGGCTGGTCTTGGCCCCGAGGGGCAAGACGTGGGCGAGGTGGAGGGGGTTGGCTCCGCTGGCGCGGGCTTCTTCCCAGATGCGGTCCTGCCGGAGCCGGTCGAGGCCCGCGGGCGACGGCTCTTGGCCAGCTTGTCCATCCAGGGGTTGGCGGAGATCAGCTGCTCGGCATTGAGGGTGCCGCGCACTGATCGCAGGGCACTGGCGTTGTACTGGTGAGGGCGGTGGGGGCGAGTCAGGTGGGCGGGTCATCTCGCTTGACCTGCCGCAGCGTTGTGTACATTCCCCCGCACTCGGTCAGGAACGGCAGGATGTGCCTGAGCGGAGTGATGACCGTGGACCGGGCGGCCGAATCGGTCGACACGGCGACCCTGTGCAGTTCCGCCAGCTTGGTCGCGGGGACGGGCTCCTCAAACGACGTGAGCACGACGCAGCAATGCAGGGCCCACTCGACTCCGTCGGACATCTTCACTCGACCACTCTAATCAGCCCGCTCGACTCGGACAATTTATGCCTATATATGGCCTTAAGCGGTATATCTCAGAGTTTGGTACATGTTGCGCCCATGTGGTGGTTTTTATGCCATATTGCGGACATGCTCCCGACGAAAGGCATGTCATGAAGTTCGCAGTCATCGGCGGTACCGGGCTGATCGGGTCACAGGTCGTCAAGGATCTGAACGCCGCCGGGCATGAGGCGGTACCGCACTCGCAGTCCACCGGAGTCGACGTCATTAGCGGCCAAGGGCTGGACAGGGCGGTGGCGGGATCCGACGTCGTCGTCAACCTGACGAACTCCCCGACCTTCGACGAATCCTCCCCGGCCTTCTTCCAGACCTCGATGGACAACCTTCTGGCCGCAGCCCAGAAGGGCGGCGTCGGCCACTTCGTCATCCTCTCGATCGTCGGCGCGGACCAGGTGCCGGAGCTGGACTACTACCGGGCCAAGGTACTTCAGGAAGCCATCCTCGTGGCCGGGTCGATCCCCTACTCGATCGTCCGGGCGACGCAGTTCATGGAGTTCATGGACGCCGTCCTGTCCTGGACCGCCGAGGGCGACACCGTCCGGTTGCCTCCCACGCCGATCCAGCCGATCGCCTCCAAGGACGTGGCCAACGCGGTGGCGGAGGTCGCCGCGGCCGCCCCGCTGAATGGCGTTCGCAACATCGCAGGCCCCGAGATCTTCTCTCTGGACGAGCTGGGCCGGATCACCCTGTCCCGCAAGGGCGACAACCGTACCGTCGCTACCGACCCCACCGCCGGCATGTTCGCCGTCGTCAAGGGTGACGTCCTCACCGACAAGGGCGCTCACCTCGCCCCCACCCGCTACGCCGACTGGCTCTCCTGACTCGCTCGCGTCCTCTCCGGCGCGCAGACCGCAGAGAGCCAAGCCTTGGCCTGTCGTGGGTGATGACAAGAACTCGGCACGGCGGCCAGGGGTGGTCCATGTCGTCGCTGCCTGGAATCCCCGCTCCCGTGCGGCCCAACCACCGGCCGCCGCGCCGCAATCGGGAACGAGGTGTCTCGGGCACTGTGGGAGGCGGAGTCCGCCCGGGAGCCCCTCACACGCAGACCGGACGGGCCGTGTCATCGCTGCTGAAGTCCGTCTTTTTGCGGATTGGCTGCCCCAACCGGTCAGCTGTCGCAACACCGAGTGCTGATGAGCCAGCCCCGTCATGCCACCTGTTCAACGCGGACATGGGGGCCTTGCCGGGCGGAACGGCTCTGCTGCTGCCCGGCCCCTGGTCAACTCTGCGGTGTCCTGCCTGCAGCACGTATACTCGGCCTCCGCTTCCCCTCACCGGCGGAAGACGCCCGTACCCAGACAGAAAGTTCAACATGACTTCCGCAGACAGGGCCGAGGCACCGATCTACGCCAGGCTTGTGGAGGAGCACGGGGACGTTCCCGCCGAGACGCGCCGGGTGGCCGAGCAGACCTTGCGCGAGGCGGACCGCGCGATCGACTTCAGCAGCGTGCGTTCGCCAGTGGCATTCCGTTAGATCGGCGCGCGTGGCCCTCGGCCAAGCCGGGGGCCACGATGGGCTGCATGCGCTTTGCTGGCCCAGTGCGACTGGTTCGAGTCTGGGACCACTGTCACGAACACGGGCTGATCCGCGGGCCGCTGCGCCGGAGCCACGACGGAAGCGAAGCCCTGTGGGCCCATACCCATCGCGGCGTGAACCACCCGATGACCTGCCCGGCCTGCCGCGACATTGGGCACCGTCCGCTGCCAACCGCATCGCACGGATCGCGCCGACCCTGAACATGGTTGCTGTGCCACTGCCACCCCGGCAGGCCCGGTGCCCCGGAGCGTGGGCGGCAAAGCACAGGAAACCGCTGAGCTGGGCATTCCGCTCGAAGAGGCCCCTTCTCAAGCCCCCGTTATGCTCAACGTATGAGGGGGTCTTGCCCGGTTGAACCGCCGGAGACGTTCGTCACGGGGCGAGATGATCGCTGGTGCGGGCGGTTCCGGTTGCGTTTTCCGCAGGTGTCGCCGTGGCCTGGCCAGCATCGGACGTTCGCTCGAGTGCGCCCCGGGTGGCGGTCCCTGGTCAAGGAGACACTCTCGGTAGTGACCGCCGAGGTGCCTGGGCAGGTATGGCCCGTTCATCTGCTCAACCAGGGGGTCCACGGGAGAGGATGGGAGTTCGATCTGGGCCCGCCGGAGGCGGACTACCTCTGCTGGGAGATGCTGTCGGACGTCTGCTACATCGATATTCGCAACCTCCACCGGCTCATCGACCTGCTGGCCCCAGCTGTGGAGGACGCACATTTCTTCGTCTACTCGATGGGCGATGGGCCCGACCGGTGGGTCGACGAAGTGTGCATCTGCGACGGGCGTAGCAGCCTTGCCAGGTGGACCGTCGTGGGCGAGGCCTGGGCTGATTTTCCTACGCTGTGCGCGGAGCTCGCCCGCAATCGCGCTGGGGACGAGGCCTTCGGTCGCTTCGTCACCTTCCTGAGCGATTGGTGAGCCCAGCCACGAATCCGGTCACACTGCAGTGCTCTCCATGCGTTCGATGAGGACGCCGTTCCCGAACCTGGCGCCGGAGCGGACGAGCGCGACGAGGTGGGCTCCGGTGATCGCGCGCCAGCGGGTTTGGGCGGACTCGACGAGCTTGAACACCATGGCGAGCGCGGCGGCGGGGCTGCCGGCGCCGCGAGTGACCTTGGTGCGGAGCTTGACCGTGGAGAAGGTGGACGCGATGGGATTGGTGGTCCGCAGATGTATCCAGTGCTCGGCCGGGAAGTCGTAGAACGCCAGCAGTTCCTCGGCGTCGTTGGTGATCTTCTCCTGCATCGCCTTCGTC
The DNA here is from genome assembly GCF_040295565.1 of Streptomyces sp. NPDC002785. Lineage (NCBI taxonomy): Bacteria > Bacillati > Actinomycetota > Actinomycetes > Kitasatosporales > Streptomycetaceae > Streptomyces > Streptomyces sp. NPDC002785. The sequence goes on from NZ_JBEOVN010000299.1 coordinate 5,937, forward strand.
GCGCCCGGCTGTGCCGACTTCGGCAGGCAGTTCGTAACATTGCGGGCCTTGTGGACCCAGCAGCGCTGATGGCGGGCGGCGGGGAAGACTTCGACGAGGGCCTTCCACAGGCCCATCGCGCCGTCGCCGACGACCGGCTCCGGCTCGTGCATACCCCGGCGGCGGTAGTCGCGCAGCAGGTCGGCCCACGACTCGGTGCTCTCCCGCAGACCTTCGGCCAAAGCGATCTGCTCCTTGGTGCCGTCCAGCCGCACGCAGAGCAGGACCAGGACGCAGCTGTGCGCTTGTCCGAGCCGGACCTTGGGGTGCACGCCGCCGGCCCACGCGTAGACGAAGTCGCGATCCGACAGGTCGCGCTGCTGGAAGGCGGCGTGGTCGTCGGTCCACTGCTCGGTGAGCCGGGTCACGGTTGCTGGCGACAGGTCGGCCGTGCCGCCGAGGAACTGCTCCAGCGCGGGCACGAAGTCGCCGGAGGACAGGCCGTGCAGGTAGAGCAGCGGCAGCACCTCG
>NZ_JBEOVN010000300.1:0-6375 GCF_040295565.1 Streptomyces sp. NPDC002785
CCGCGGTGACCCAGGCGAAAGGGACGCGTGCGTCGATCGCGCGTTGCAGCATCCACTTGAAGTGCTCGATCTTCGTGGCGAAGGGCACCTCGTCATCGATCCCGGCCGCCCGGCACCGTTCCCTGTCATCCGTCCAGGAGACGGGGATATACAGCTCGCGGTCGATCAAGGCCCGGCCCGCGGCGGAGGCGTAGGCCAGGAACGTGCCGATCTGGCAGTTCTCCGTGCGCCCGGCCGTTCCGGAGTACTGCCTCTGGACCCCGGCCGACTTCACGCCCTTCTTCAGGAAGCCGGTGTCGTCCCCGATCAGTACCGCGTCCTTGTTGCCGATCGTCTCGACGACGAAGTCGCGCACATCGTCACGGATCGCGTGCTCATCCCAGTCGGCGAAGTTCAGCAGCCGCTGGAAACCGTCCGGGCGACGCTGGCCGGCCTGCTCAGCCAGCGTCCACCCATTCTTCCTTTCCAGCGGCGCGAGCAACGTGGACAGGTAGTCCAACGCCCGCTCACGTGGCTCCGACCGGCCAAAACGTCCCGCAAACCGGGCATGAAGCCCGGCTATCCCATCGGACCAGTCCTCGATCTGCGCGACCGTCAGCGATTCATCACACAGACAGCCCAACGACCAAGACGACGACCCGTCACGCCACATGCGGTTGCAGTACTAGGGACGCAGGGCGCGCAGCAGCAGGTCGGCCAGGTGGTCGGCGACCTCCTGCTGGCTGAGCGGGCCATCAGGCCGGTACCAGGTGGACAGATGGTGGACCGAGCCGAAGTGGTAGTCGACGATCAGGTCCGCCGGGGTGGCCGTGGAGAACACTCCGCTCCGCTGACCCTCCTCCACCAGGGCCCGGAAGCGCTCGTGGTAGCGGCGCCGCTCCATACGTACCTGCTTGTTCTTCTCCGGGCTGAGGTGGTGCATGGACCGGAAGAAGATCGAGGCGTCGTCGAGGTTCTCGATGGTGGTGACGACCACATCCGCGGCGGCGTCGCGCAGTCGTTGTTCGACCGGGGCGTCGGCGTCGGCGAAGGCGTCGAGGCGCTCCTGCTGGAGCCGGAGCACCCGGGCGTAGACCTCCTGGAGGAGGTCCTCCTTGGAGCCGAAATAGTGGTAGAGCGCACCCTTGGTGACGCCTGCCGCCTCGACGATCTCCTGGACCGAGGTGCGGTCGTACCCCTGCTCGGCGAAGAGCCGGGTGGCGGCGACCAGCAGCCGCTGAGGGACGGGGGCAGTGTCCCCGTCCGTCGCCTTGGCCATAGCCGCCACCTTCCTTCCGTACCGTGCGTGAATCCGTGCTGTGCGTGAAACGGTCTTTCGAGGGGAACGCAGTTCCCGCCCGAGGATCTTCCCACTCGGCGTCTTCGGGAGTTCGCTCAGGATCTCGAGCAGGCGAGTGCCGGATTCCCGGGGCTGCGGGCGGCGGAGGCGCGGAAGGCGTGGACCGGGGTCCCGGCCGGGCCGACGGGGGCCCGCCGGGCCTCGCCGAGCAGGGAGATCCAGGGCTCGGCCGCGTAGCTGGACTCGGTCATGCGCCGGTCTCCTCCCACTTCTGCTGGAGATGGTTCATACTGCCGAGCCAGTGGTCGGTGTCCTTGGTGCGGGCCCGGTAGTACGCGGCCACCTCGGGGTGCGGCAAGACCAGGAAGCGGTCCTCGGCCATGGCGTCGAAGAGCGCGTCGGCGACCGCTCCGGGCTCGATGGCGCTGGGGGCGAGGATGAGCTCGCCGGCCGATCCTGCGGCGGTGAGCATGTCCGTACGCACGCCCTGCGGGCAGATCGCGTGGACCTTGATGCCGCGGTGGCGGTAGGTCAGTGAGAGCCATTCGGCGAAGGCGACGACTCCGTGCTTGGTGACGCTGTACGGTGCGGCACCGACCATCGTCAGCAGTCCGGCGGCGGAGGCGGTCGAGACGAAGCGGCCGCTGCCGCGCTCCAGCCAGTCCGGCAGCAGCGCCCTGGCCGCACGGACGTGGGCCATCACATTGACGTCCCAGGCCGCGGCCCAGACCTCTTCGTCCGCGAAGACGTCGCCGGGCGAGGCGAGGCCCGCGTTGGCGCAGTAGATGTCGACGGTGCCGTCCAGCGCGTCCCGGGCAGCGTCCACGGTCTGCGAGGCGTCACCGGCTACGGCGGTGCCACCGATCTCCTCGGCCAGCGGCTTGATCCTGGCCTCGTCGAGGTCGTTGACCACCACCCGCGCGCCTTCCGCGGCGAATCGGCGGGCCAGAGCGGCTCCGATGCCGCCCCCGGCCCCTGTGACCACTACGCCCGCGTTTTGCACCGTACTCATCGGGTCCCGCCTCTCTCAGCCGACTACTTCAGCAGACTAACCAGTCGGTATGTCGCAGTGGAAGGGGCTGACACCGCTCAGGCGACACTCCTGTCACAACTGTCGCGTCCGGCTCATTCCGTATGGCCTGAACGCGCGCTAGCGTGCGTGACCATGACAGTCGTCGCGATCATGGAGGTAGCTGAATGAGCCTGTCCAGACGTGGTTTGCTGGCCGCCGGCGGTGCGGTGGGAGCCCTCGCGGCGACGGCCGCCGGTACCGGGGTCGCGACCGCCGCTCCAGCGCCCGGCCAGGGGCAGGGCAACGGGCACGGCCGGGTCCGTACCGGCTTCGACCGGCTGGCGGCGGACGGCTACGCGCTGCTGAAGGGCCAGAAGGTCGGGGTCGTCACCAACCCCACCGGGATCACTTCCGACGTGCGCCACATCGTCGATGTGATGCACCCGGACGAGCGGGTGGACCTGATCGCCGTCTTCGGGCCCGAGCACGGTTTCCGCGGCACCGCGCAGGCGGGCGGTTCGGAGGGACGGTACGACGACCCGGCGACCGGACTCCCGGTCTACGACACGTACTTGAAGAGCGGGCAGCCGCTCGCCGATGTCTTCACCGCGTCCGGTGTGGACACGATCGTCTTCGACATCCAGGACGCGGGTGCCCGCTTCTACACATACATCTGGACGCTGTACGACTGCATGGAGGCGGCGGCTCTCGCGGGCAAGCGGTTCGTCGTCCTGGACCGGCCGAACCCGGTGACCGGGCGGGCGGCGCTCGGTCCTGTGCTCGCCCCGGCGTTCTCCTCGTTCGTGGGCCGTCGGGAGATCTCGCAGGCGCACGGCATGACGGTCACCGAGCTGGCGCTGCTCTTCAACGCGGAGTTCCTGGCCCAGCGGCCGGTGGACCTGCGCATCGTGAAGATGTCGGGGTGGAAGCGCTCGGACTTCTTCGACGCGACCGGGCTGCCCTGGGTGCCGCCGAGCCCCAATATGCCTACGCCGGACACGGCGCTGGTCTACTCGGGGACCTGCCTGTTCGAGGGAACGAACCTCTCCGAGGGGCGCGGCACGACCCGGCCGTTCGAACTGCTCGGCGCGGAGGGCATCGACCACCGGTGGGCGGCGGCCGCGAACGCGCTCGACCTGCCGGGGGTGGCCTTCCGCGAGGCGTACTTCGCGCCGACGTTCTCCAAGTTCCAGGGAAAGACGGTCGGCGGAGTGCAGTTGCACGTCCAGGACCGTGAGGTCTTCGATCCGGTCCGCACGGGGATCGCTCTGCTGGTGACGGCGAAGCAGACGTGGAACGGGTTCGCCTGGCGCTCGGACAACTGGATCGACAAGCTCACCGGCACGACCCGGGTCCGCACGCTGATCGATGCCGGGGCGGACACGGATGAGGTGGTGGGGGCGTGGGCGAAGGACCTCGCCGCGTTCCGGGCCGTGCGGAAGAGGTACCTCCAGTACCGGTGAGCCCGGGGGCGTCCGGGGGCCGGTTCTTCTGTCCTCAATCGCCGGACGGACTGGGCGCGTTCGCCGAACGGGCCTGATGGTTCCGGCCGGCAGGCCGAGCACCGGACGGGAGGGCAGATCAAGCCCGTCCGGCGCTCGACGACATCTCCCCGGCATTACCGGTGCGCCGGGAACTCCACCACCTGCTGGTACGTCGGGCGGTTCTGCCAGTGGATGGACTTCTGGGCGATCCCGCCCAGCGGCCGGTGGACGATCGAGTCCGTGCACCACTGCTCGCCGGCCTTGCACCCGTCATCACCCGGGTAGACCTCCGCGGCCGGCTCCGCCGCAGCCCGCTCCAGGGACGCCAGTGCGCCCCGCTCGGTCCGTGGCTGGCCGCCGGGGACTCGTCGGTGGCGAGGTTCGCGGTCAGCGCCCCGTACAGACCGTCGCCGAGGCCCGGCTTGAACTCGGCCTCGACCAGCTTCGGCCACCATGCGTCCATGATCCGTATCGCGTCGGCGTAGGTGTACGCATGCGATCCGGGGCTGCTCTCCTTGCGCTGCGATCCTGCCGCCCGCCAGGACTCCAACTGCTGGACGACGCCGTTCAGTTCCGGATCGGTGACCGGGCGGGATCGGATCACCTTCAGCAGTTCGGGCAGCAGCTGCTCGCCGCGCAGATCGGTGACGGCGGCCTGCGCCATGGCCCGGGTAAGGGAAGCACGGACTCGACCTGGTTCTCGGGGACGCCGAACGAGGCGTCGTTGAAGAAGTCGGTCAGCTTCTGGTCGGTGAGACCGGGGTGCCCGGCCACCAGGCCGTTGTATCGGTCGAGTTGGTCGTCGCTGTGGGCGGGGTGCGTACCGAATGCCTTGTTGCCGAGGATGTCGGCGAGCGTGGCGTTGCCGTTCCCGCCGGGCGGCAGGATGTCGTCGCACTGCCCGTGGCAGTAGTCGGTGACGGGTTCCGCTGCCGCGGCGCCGGACTGCGGCGAGACCGCCGGCAAGGTGGTGCCGAGTGCGAGAACCGCCGCGACGGCAGCGGCTCTGAACTTGACGGTGCGTAGGGGCATGCGCGCTCCTACGATCGGCCGATGCGCCGGAGGTTACTGGCGGTATGACCCGCCGGTAAGGTGAACAACAGTCACCTTTTCCGAATCATTACATGCCGCCCCATGCGGTCCGATGACGATGAGTCATCTCGCATGGTGGACGTCACCCTATTTCGATGGATCCGAATCGGGCAGCCGTACGTCCATTCCTTGACGCCGAAGTACGAGCGACGGAGGTGGCAGTGCAGTGGCCGGATTCCGGAGTCTTGCGCGACAGGTCCGCGACCCGCGGGGCGACCTGGCGCTGCGGCGGTATTCGCTGCGCAAGTGCCTGGAGAGGTTCGCCCCCTACGGGCATCGGGCGACCTGGGACCACCTGTGCGCCCGGCACGGGATCGAGGCCGAGGACCGGTCCCCCGATCCGGTGCGGCTGGTGCGCGCCCTGGACGAGCTGGAGGCGGCGCGGGCCGTCTGGCTCCGCTACGAGGCGGGGTTCGCCGAGCGCCGCAGGCGGGAGAAGCACGACGGGCTGCGCAGGCCCGGCGCGCTCGACGACTGGCACCGGCGCACCTGGGGCGGCCATGGGGTCGCCCGCTGCGAGGACCCGACGGTTCACCCCTCGGCGCCGCTCGCCGAGGTTCTCGGCCGGCTGATGGCCGCGCTGGAGTCGGAACCGGGCGCATCCTGCCCGGTGTGTGCGGGCACCGAGATCGCCTGGCGGCACGATCTGGAGAGCGAGCCGTGGTCGGGGCCGGTCTGCACGCGGTGCGGGATCGTGGTGCCGCGGCCGGCGCTCACACCGGGGGCACTGGCGAAGGCCCGGAGTGTACGGCGCCGGGATCTGGCGTCGGCGGCGTGACGGACAGCGAAGGCGCCCGGCGCGCCCGCCAGGTACCTGAGCGGCCGGGCCCCTGCTTCTACGGACAGTCGGCCGACCGGCGCTCCGGCATCAGGCGTGAGCCGCTGATCCGCTGACCGGAGATGTCGTCCGGGTTGGAGAGCACACAGTTCTCCAGCGACAGACAGCCACAGCCGATGCAGTCGGTGAGATGGTCCCGCAGCCGGCCCAACTGCTCGATGCGCTCGTCCAGTTCGGAGCGCCATGCCGCAGAGAGCCGCGCCCAGTCGTCACGGTTCGGGGTGCGCTCCTCCGGGAGTTCGGCGAGTGCGTCCCGGATGGTGGCGAGCGGGATTCCGACCCGCTGTGCCGCACGGACGAACGCGACCCTGCGCAGCGCATCCCTGGTGTACCGACGCTGGTTGCCGCTGGTGCGGCGGCTGCTGATCAGGCCCTTGGTCTCGTAGAAGTGCAGGGCCGAAACGGCGGCGCCGCTGCGTGCGGAGAGCTGGCCGACCGTGAGTTCATGGAGTGTCTGTGGGATCTGGGGCACCCCTCCAACCCTACTTGTCCGCCCCCGGCCGGTCCGTCGTTGACAGGAACGCACCCGCCAACCATGCTGAGCAAGCGCTTAGACCGACCGGCAAATGGGGGGTGGGAGAAGGAGCGGGGCTGGGTGCGTGCAGCTGCAAGGCGGAGGATTGAGGCATGGCGGAGCCATGGTGATTGACGACAACGCGGCAGATGTGCG
>NZ_JBEOVN010000301.1:0-6251 GCF_040295565.1 Streptomyces sp. NPDC002785
TCTGCCGCCGATGGATGCCGGGTTGGCGATCGGTGCTCTTCAGCAGGCTCTGGACCTGGATGACACGGTGCTGGCCGTCGCGGACATCGACTGGGCCCGCTTCGCGCCCGACTTCACCGCCGTACGGCCCAGCCCGCTCCTCTCCGAACTGCCGGAGGCCAGCCAGACGCCCTCGGACGGAGCGGAACCGGACGCGGCCACGGGAGGCTCCTCGCTCGTGGAGCGGCTGGCCGGGCTCTCCCCGGCCGAGCAGGACCGCGCACTGCTGGAGTTGGTCCGCACCCATGTGGCCGCCGTGCTGGGACACGACGGTTCGGGCTCGGTCGGCGCCGACCGGGCGTTCCGCGAGCTGGGCTTCGACTCGCTGACCGCGGTCGAGCTGCGCAACCGGCTGGGCGCCGCGAGCGGCGTACAGCTGCCCACGACCCTGGTCTTCGACTACCCGACCGCCGCCTCGCTCGCCGGCTATCTGCGCGACGAGCTGGTGGGCGTAGCAACCGTCCCCGCCGTCCCGGACACGGCCCCGGCCACGCCGACCGACGACGACCCGATCGCGATCGTCGCGATGAGCTGCCGCTTCCCCGGTGGTGTGCGCACCCCCGAGGAGCTGTGGACGCTGCTCACCTCCGACGGGGACGCGATCGCGGATTTCCCGGCCGACCGCGGCTGGGACCTGGAGGCGCTGTACGACCCGGATCCGGACCGGCAGGGCACCTTCTACGCACGCGAGGGCGGCTTCCTCTACGACGCGGGCCAGTTCGACGCCGCGTTCTTCGGTATTTCGCCGCGTGAGGCCCTCGCGATGGATCCGCAGCAGCGGTTGCTACTGGAGACGACGTGGGAGGCGTTCGAGCGGGCCGGCATCGACCCGAAGACGCTGCGCGGCACCTCCGCCGGTGTCTTCGTCGGCTCCAACGGCCAGGACTACGACTCCACGCTGCGCGACATCCCCGAGGGCGTCGAGGGCTACCTGGGCACGGGCAACGCGGCCAGTGTGGTCTCCGGTCGGCTCGCCTACACCTTCGGGCTCGAAGGCCCGGCGGTCACCGTCGACACCGCTTGCTCGTCCTCGCTGGTGGCGCTGCACTGGGCGATCCAGGCGCTGCGCAGCGGTGAGTGCTCGCTCGCGCTGGCCGGCGGTGTGACCGTGATGTCCAGCCCCGGCGCGTACATCGAGTTCAGCAGGCAGCGAGGACTGGCCCCCGATGGACGCTGCAAGGCGTTCGCGGCCGGTGCTGACGGCACCGGCTGGGGCGAGGGCGTCGGTATGCTCCTCGTGGAGCGGCTCTCCGACGCGCGGCGCAACGGCCACCCGGTCCTCGCGATCGTCCGCGGCTCGGCCATCAACCAGGACGGTGCGAGCAACGGCCTGACCGCACCCAACGGCCCCGCCCAGCAACGCGTCATCCGACAGGCCCTGGCAGGCGCCGGGCTGTCGACAGCGGACGTGGACGCGGTCGAGGCACACGGCACCGGTACCAGGCTCGGTGACCCGATCGAGGCGCAGGCACTGCTGGCCACCTACGGCCAGGACCGTGCGGCCGACCGGCCGCTGTGGGTGGGCGCCATCAAGTCGAACATCGGCCACACCCAGGCCGCGGCCGGTGTCGCGGGCATCATCAAGATGGTGCTGGCCATGCGGCACGGGGTGCTGCCCCGGTCGCTGCACGTGGACGCGCCGACCCCGCACGTGGACTGGTCGGCGGGCGCGGTCGAGCTGCTGACCGAGGCCGTCGACTGGCCGGAGACCGGCCGCCCGCGACGCGCGGGCATCTCCTCCTTCGGCTTCAGCGGTACCAACGCCCACACCGTGCTGGAGCAGGCCCCCGAAGCCCTGCCGGACCCGGTCGCTGCCGAGCGGCAACCGGTCGTACAGCCGGATGTGCTGGCCTGGCCGCTGTCCGCCAAGGGCGCCGACGCGCTGCGGGCGCAGGCCGAGAGGCTGCGCTCCCATGTGGTCGCCGGCGAAGAGCTGAGGCTGCTGGACCTGGCCTTCTCGCTGGCCACGACCCGCTCCGCGCTGGAGCACCGCGCGGTGGTCACCGGCGCCGACCGGGAGCGGCTGCTGGCCGGCCTGGAGGCGCTGACACGCGGCGAGTCCGCGGCGCACGTCGTCCAGGGCACGCCCACCGAAGGACGCACGGCGATCCTGTTCACCGGCCAGGGCAGCCAGCGGCTCGGCATGGGCCGCGAGCTGTACGCGTCGAGCCCGGTGTTCGCCGAGGCGCTGGACGCGGTGAGCGCGGAGCTGGACCGGCACTTGGAACGGCCGCTGTACGACGTGCTGTTCGGCGATGACGCTGCGGAGCTGGACCGGACGGGCTTCACCCAGCCCGCCCTGTTCGCTGTCGAGGTCGCGCTGTACCGGCTGGCCGAGGCCGCCGGGGTGCGTCCGGACTTCCTGGCCGGTCACTCCATCGGCGAGCTGGCCGCCGCCCATGTCTCCGGCGTGCTCTCGCTGGCACACGCGGCCACGCTGGTGGCGGCGCGCGGCCGGCTGATGCAGGAGCTGCCCGTCGGTGGCGCGATGATCGCACTCCAGGCTTCGGAGGAGGAGGCCCTGACGCTGCTGGCCGGCCACGGGCACGAGCTGAGCGTCGCGGCCGTCAACGGACCGGAGTCCGTGGTGATCGCCGGTGACGAAGGCGCGGCGCTGAAGGCCGCGGAGACGCTCCGCGGCCGGGGCCGCAAGACCAAGCGGCTCACCGTCAGCCACGCCTTCCACTCCCCGCTCATGGACCGCATGCTCGGCGACTTCCGCGAGGTTGCCGAGAGCCTGACCTATGGCGAGCCGCACATCCCGGTCGTCTCCACCGTCACCGGACAGCCCGTCACCGACGAGATGAGCCAGGCCGACTACTGGGTACGCCACGCCCGCCAGGCCGTCCGATTCCTGGATGCGGTGCGCACCCTGGAGGCCCAGGGCGTCACCACCTACGCCGAGCTCGGCCCGGACGGGGTCCTCACCGCCATGGCCCAGGACTGCGTCACCGCCGACGGCGCCGTTTTCGTCCCCGTGCTGCGCGGCGGCCGCCCCGAGCCGGAGACGCTCGCCGACGCCCTCGCCCAACTGCACGTACGGGGCGTGGCCGTGGACTGGGCGGCGGTCTACGCAGGCACCGGCGCGGCACACGTGGCGCTGCCGACGTACGCCTTCCAGCGCCGCCGCTACTGGCTCGAAGGCTCCGCACAGCAGGCATCGAGCACCCCGGCCCCGGCCGTGGACCGGGCCGACGCCCGGTTCTGGGAGGCCGTCGAGGCCGACGACCTCGCCGCGCTCACCGAGGTCGTGGCCATCGACACCGAACAGCCGCTGAGCGCCCTGCTGCCCGCCCTGTCCGCCTGGCGCCGACGCCGGCGCGAGCAGTCCGTGCTCGACGGCCGACGCTACCGCGTGAGCTGGAAGCCGCTGGCCGAGCCGGACACCGCCGCGCTCGTCACCGGCAACTGGCTGGTCCCCGTGGACGCCGAACACGCCACGAGCCGGGCCGTCCGCCGACTCCTGGACGCGCTGACCGAACGCGGCGCCCACGTAAGGCCGGTGGAGCTGGCCACGGCCGACCTGGACCGGACGGCACTGACCGCCGCGCTGCGGGAGGCCGCCGACGGCGAGCCCGTGCACGGCGTGCTGTCGCTCCTCGCACTGGCCGAGCGACCGCACCCCGAACACCCCGCGGTCCCCGCCGGGCTGCTGCTCACCTCGATGCTGGTGCAGGCGCTCGGCGACACCGACTGGGCCGCGCCCCTGTGGTGTGCCACCGTCGGCGCGGTCGTCACCACCCCGTCCGAGCACACGAGCAGCCCCGCCCAGGCGCAGATCTGGGGCCTGGGCCGGGTCGTCTCCCTGGAGCACCCGGAGCGCTGGGGCGGCCTGGTCGACCTGCCCAGGACGCTCGACGAACGGGCCGCCGACCGGCTGGCCGCCGTGCTCGACGGGTCGCTCGGCGACGGACACGAAGACCAGGTGGCCCTTCGCACGGCCGGAATCCTGGCCCGCCGCATCGGCCGCGCCGAGCCGGCCGCGACGGCGGGCGAGCCCTGGCGGCCGCGTGGCACGGTCCTGGTGACCGGCGGCACCGGCGCACTGGGCGCACACGTGGCCCGCTGGCTGGCGGGCAACGGCGCCGAGCACCTGGTGCTGGCCAGCCGCCGCGGCCCGGACGCCCCGGGCGCCGCCGGACTGCGCGACGAACTCACCGCGCTAGGCGCCGAGGTCACCGTCGCGGCCTGTGATGTCACCGACCGGGAGGCGGTGGCCGGACTGCTGGCCGCCGTGCCCACGCGGACCCCGCTGACCGCCGTGGTGCACACGGCGGGCGCCGGGCAGTTCGCCCCGCTGGCCCGGACCGGCCCTGCGGACATCGCCGAGGTGGTGGCCGCCAAGGTCGCCGGCGCCGTCCACCTGGACGCACTGCTCGGCGACGCCGAGCTGGACGCCTTCGTGCTGTTCTCCTCCATCGCCGGAGTCTGGGGCAGCGGCGGGCAGGGCGCCTACGCGGCGGCCAACGCCTTCCTCGACGCGCTCGCCGAACAGCGCCGGGCGCGTGGCCTGGCCGCCACCTCCGTGGCATGGGGCCCGTGGGCGGACGGCGGGCTGGTCGCCGACGACGAGGCGGCCGAACAACTGCGCCGCCGCGGCCTGCCGGTGATGGCCCCGAGCACCGCGATCACCGCTCTCCAGCAGGCGCTGGACGGCGACGAGACCACGGTGACCGTGGCCGACGTCGACTGGGAGCGTTTCGTCCCCGCCTTCACCGCGGCCCGCCCGCGCCCGCTCATCGCCGACCTGCCCGAGGTGCGCGACGCCCTGGCGGAGCCGACCGCGGAGCGGGCGGAGACCCCCGGTGAGGCACCCGAGTCGCTGGCCGAACAGCTGGCCGGGCTCAGCCGCCCCGAGGCCGGCCGGGCACTGCTCGACCTGGTCCGTACCCACGTCGCGGCCGTCCTCGGACACGACGGGATCACGGAAATCGAGGGGGGCCGGGCATTCAAGGAGCTCGGCTTCGACTCGCTCACCGCCGTCGAACTCCGCAACCGGCTGAACACGGCCACCGGTCGGCGGCTTCCCGCCACCCTGGTATTCGACTACCCCACGCCCGTCGCGCTCGCCGACCAATTGTGCGCGGAAATCCTGGGCGAGGACACCGCTCCGGAACTTCCGGCACTCGCAGAAATCGACAGGCTGGAATTCACCCTCAGCAACGTCCCCGCCGACAACGCGGAACGGGCGAGCGTCACGGCGCGGCTCGAAGCGCTGCTGAGGACGTGGAACGAAGCCGAGAGCGCGGCGTCCGGAGCCGGTCCCGACGAAGAACTCGAAATCGATGCGGCCTCGGCCGAAGACATCTTCGACATCATCAACAATGAATTCGGAAGGTCCTGACGTGATGACCGCTCACATTCCGACTCTTTCCAGGGGGTGACGTTTCAGTGGCTACCGCAAATGAAGAGAAGCTTCTCGACAACCTGAAGTGGATGACCACCGAGCTGCGCCGGGCTCGCCGCCGCCTGACCGAGGTGGAAGCGGACGCGCAGGAACCGATCGCGATCGTCGCGATGAGCTGCCGCTTCCCCGGGGACGTGACATCCCCCGAGGACCTGTGGCGCCTCGTCGACCAGGGCGGCGACGCCATCTCCGGCTTCCCCGCCGACCGCGGCTGGGACATCGAGGCGCTGGCCGACCCCGACCCCGACCGCAAGGGCACCTTCTACAACACCGGCGGCGGATTCCTCGCCGGCGCCGCCGACTTCGACCCGGCGTTCTTCGGTATCTCGCCCCGCGAGGCGCTGGCCATGGACCCGCAGCAGCGGTTGCTGCTGGAGACGTCCTGGGAAGTCTTCGAGCGGGCGGGCATCACCCCGGCGACGCTGCGCGGCAGCAAGACCGGCGTCTACGTCGGCGCGGCCGCCATGGGCTACGGGAACGACCTCCAGGGCGCTCCGAAAGGGCTGGAGGGCCTGCTGCTGACCGGCGGGGCCACCAGCGTGCTGTCCGGCCGGATCGCCTATACCTTCGGCCTGGAGGGCCCGGCCGCCACCATCGACACGGCCTGCTCGTCGTCGCTGGTCGCGCTGCACTGGGCGGCCCAGGCGCTGCGCACGCGCGAGTGCTCGCTGGCGCTGGTCGGCGGCGTCACCGTGATGCCCAACCCCGATGTCTTCGTGGAGTTCAGCCGTCAGCGTGGGCTGTCCGCCGACGGTCGGTGCAAGTCCTTCGCCGCGTCTGCCGACGGTACGGGCTGGTCCGAGGG
>NZ_JBEOVN010000302.1:0-6059 GCF_040295565.1 Streptomyces sp. NPDC002785
ACGCGCTCCGCTTCCCCGACAGCCCCGTCCGCGCCCACCACCGCGCGACCTACGGCACCCGCCCGTACACCGCCTTCGGGGGCGACTTCAACGACCGGCGCTTTCGCTGCCGGACTCGGGCGGAGAATCGTGTCGCTGGCTCACCTTGCTCACGATATGCGCGACCACTGACAGAGGGAGGCGGATCGGGCCGGAAACCGATCACGCGGTTTCGGGATGTCGTAAGCCGCGGATACTCTGTGCGACCGGTCGGAGCCGAGCGCGACATGGGGGGTGTGGATGAACGAGCGTCCGGCGAAAGGTCGTTACCAGTGCGGTGCGCCGCTGCAAGCGGGCTCCGACGAGTGGGGTGGGCCGGACGGCGCGGCCTCGACCGGACTTCCACATCCCGCAGAGCCGGTCGATGCGACGGACCCGCCAGTGGAGCCCTGGCTGGAGCCCGCGGCGACGGGCGACAACAACCACAAAGGCGATTTCGGTGAGCAGTTCGTCCGGGCACTGGCGACGGCGGCGAACCTCAACGTGTCCAACTCCCGCGACCGTCTGGGAATCGACTGGGAGTTGACCTTCCCGGGACGGGGCGGCACAAGAAGATACCCGCAGATCCAGGAGCAGGTGAAGTGCTGGAACCGGCCGAAGGACACCGGCGACTCCTGGCGTTATCCGCTGCGAGTACACAACTACAACCTGCTGTCCGGCCGGGACTTCTACGTGCCGCGATTTCTGTTACTCGTTGTTGTACCGGAGGACGCAGGCGAGTGGGTCGAGGCGCCCCATGAAGGCTTGTTGCTGCGGCACGCTGCTTACTGGGCATGCTTCCACGACAACGAGCTCACGGACCGGCCCAAGGACAGCAGCTTGACGGTGTCGGTGCCGAAGGCCAATCTGCTCACGACGGAGACCTTGCACGACCTCTTCGGCCCTGAGTTCCGAGAGAAGCTGGGGGTGTCATGATCGCGATCTCCGATGCGGAGTTCAGTCAGGTGAAGGACCTGGCAACTTCCTCTCTGCTGCGCTATTTGCGCGGCCGCGGCTGGTCCCCGCAGCGGGACTACGGTCGAGCCCAGTTATGGGTGCTGCCCGTCCCCGGCGATCCCGGTGAGCCGTACGAAGCGCTGGTTCCGTTGGACCGGGGCCCGCGCGACTACGCCGACCGGGTCGCAGACCTGGTGGAAACCCTGTCCATGGTGGAGGCGCGCAGTCCGGCCGATGTGCTGCGCGAGATGTCGCTCCCGTCCGCGGACTGGCAGTTCCTCCGGCTCACCCCGCCGGGCCCTTCCGGCACTGCGCCGTTGAACGAAGTGGTACCTGCCCTCGCAGGTCTGCGGGACCTGATGACATCGGCTGCGGCTGCCGAAGCCGCCCCCGAGCCGCAGCCGGTGCAGCCCGCCAATAAGCCCCAGCTGGTCAAGGACCACGTGGCGTCGGTGAGGCTCGACCAGGCCAGGGTGGGCAGCTACGTGGTAGCCGTGCACACCCCGCTCCCCGAACTCCCTGTCCAGGCCCATCTGTTCGACTATGGGTCCCGCGCGGAGCCCTTCGCCAGACGGGTCTCCCGAAGGCTGTACGCGGCACTCATCTGTGCCCGGGAGGCCGCCGATCTCAGCCTGCGCGACGACGAGGTGGCCGACTTCGCGCCATACGTCCCGGCGGGACTGTCGGCGAATCTTTGCGAAGCGCTGGTCAAGATCGGTGGCGACGAAGGACCGAGCTTCTCACTCGACTTCACCTGGTCCCCCCGACCTGCCCATGGAACGGCCCACCGAGCGCATCCGGCTCGCCCGCCCGCACCTCGCCGCCCTGGACGCGGGGGCCAAGGACCTCCGCGCCCGGCTGGGGCGCGGCGACATGATGCTGGTCGGCTCGGTGGTGCGGCTGCACCGGGAGCTTCCCCAGGGGCTGGGGGCCGTCACTGTCGCCGGATCCTTCGAGGACCGGGATGACGGCCGGCCGCGCCGGGTCAGGATGACGCTGGACCACCACGACTACAGCAAGGCCGCCGAGGCGCACCGCCGGGGCGATGAAGTGCTGGTGCGAGGGGATCTCACAGCCCTCGGGAACGCTCCGCGGATGGAGAACATCCGGTCGTTCGCCGTACGCCATGTATCCGAGTGAGGACGGCCAGGTGCGGGGCATGGACGTGGGCGTCGACCAGATCGCGGTCGATTGGTAGGGCAAGACCGGGACGGCCTAAAGGGCTTTGCACCGAGGGGCGGCTTCTGAGGACGCTGTGCGAATCCGGGAGATTCTCGCCGTACTGAAAGAAGCCGTGCGTATGGGCCGAGACGGGTTCACCCGACCAGGTTTTCGCGCTGCAGGACGCCGATGCCCTTGAGAACCGCGGATCCACAGTGACGCATGAGTAGTTGCACTCATGCGTCACTGGTGCACAGTACCTACCGTGACGAACCGCAAGGACGCAGTATTTCGATCAGAGGGGGCGTGGGGATGGCATGGGATGAGCGGGAACAGCTCAAGGCCGAGATTGAACGGCATTCGGTGCAGATGCGACTCAATCAGTCTGATGAGGGCCCCAATGGTGGCCTCGGCGGAGTGAGATCCAGCAAGGCTGCGTGGACGCGAGCGGGCGAGGGTGTTGGCAGGCTGCAGGGGGACATCAAGAAGGCCTTGACGAAGTTGGAGCAGGAGCAGAAGGGTACCGAGGCCAACTGTGAGGTGTTGAGCGCGGCGGCTCAGCAAGATGTCTATGAGTCTTGGAGCGAGTACCTCACGAAAGTGCGTGGCAGATGCGGTGCCCTGCGGAACCTGTTGGAGAAGACGGGACACGACCAGTTCAAGAACGACGATGCGATCCGCGAAGCGTTCAATGTGCTGGGAGAGCGGTACGAGGATACGGCTGGCAGCGACCATGGCCGGGGTCGGTGATCTGGGACAGTGGACTACGCCACTCTCAAGGACCTCAAGCCCTCTGAGTTCGAGAACGCGGCGGATGGATACCGCGAGGTCAGCAACATGGCCAGCCAGGCCAAGGATCAGCTCAACAACCAGGTTATTCCTGGGATGCAGAATTCTCTCCGGGGCGAGGCTCTGGACTCGGCCGTCATCCAGCTTCGGGAACTGTCGAAGAATTTTCAGTACGCCCAGGTCGAGTGCGGCTTGATCAGTGCTTCCCTCAACGCCTTCGCTCTGGAACTACGGATGGCCAAGGTCAAGCTTGACCTGGCGGTCGATGACGCAGGGGACGCGAATCTCAAGGTGCGAGAGGACGGGTCAGTCAGCTACGCGGCCTGGAGTGAGAAGCCCGGCGGCGCAAGCATTCTGGGCGGCAACGTGTCGGGCGGCACCTCGCTGGTGCAGGGACCGGGCATCAACCCGAACCATAACGTCGCGCAGGTCTACGCCAACCGCATTGCCGAGGCTGTCAAAGAGGCGGCTGAGGCGGACGCGAAATGGTCCCCGAAGCTGAGGAATCTGAAGGCAGATGATGATCTGACAGTATCCCACCGCGACTGGGCCGACACTCAGAATGACATGCGAGGCGCCCGCAAGGATGCCGGAGATTACATGGGCCTCATCCTCGAACCACCCAAGGACGGAACCCCCCAAGAGAATGCGAAGTGGTGGAAGGGACTGTCCGAGGAGCAGAGGAGCGATTACGTCTCACTTAACCTCGCTACTGTTGGCACGCTCGACGGACTTCCATCGGAGGTTCGGGATGAGGGAAACCGCTATGTCCTGCGGACATCTACTGCCGACTTGGAGCTGGAGCGCGCAAATTTGGTTGGCCAACGCGACATGCTCTCGCCAAATGGGAGGTATTCGGTCAGTGTTGCCACCGGGCGGATTAAGGATATCGACAAGAAACTGGCCGGCTTGGAGCAAGTTCAGGAACATCTCGATTCCACCGGCAGGAAAGGCGTGCCAGAACTTTACCTTCTCGGCATCGATAACGAGAAGAATGGGCATGCCATCATTTCCGTGGGAAATCCTGACGGGGCGGACAATGTGACAACATATGTCCCTGGCATGAATACCAAACTCGAAACGATCGGTAAAGATATTGATAGGGCGGAAAGTCTTTACAGTCAATCGGTTGCTATGGGGGATCCGGACAAGAAATATGCATCGCTGATGTGGCTTGACTACGATGCCCCACAAAATCCTGTATCGGTTGCCGGCGAGAAGCTGGCGGACCAGGGGGCTCCCGTCCTCAATGAATTTCTCGACGGATTGCAGGTGTCGCATCAAGGGAAGCCCGCCCATGACACGCTGCTAGGGCATAGCTACGGTTCGCTCGTGTCGGGGAAGATGCTTTCCGGGGATGACACCCCTCCTGTTGATGCCGCCATCTTCGTAGGGAGTCCCGGAGTGGGGGTGGACCATGCAGGTGACCTCAACCTCTCGCCGGAGAGTGTGTGGGCGGGGAAATCTGCTAACGACGTGGTGGCGGGTCTCCCGACGCGGACGATCTATAACCCGTGGAGTTGGGGCGAACGCCCTTTCGGTGTCGACCCCACGGCTCCAGAATTTGGCGGCAACATGTTCGGGGTTCAAGATGGAAGTAAATGGCCCCTATTTTCTGCGCATAGTCTGTACTGGGATGAAAATTCTGAGTCCTTGAAGAATATGGCACTGATTGTGAATGGGGAGTATCCGATGAGTGGGACGGTGCCTGAGTGAAAATAGGACGTCTGGTCGGATTTCTTATCGCCACATCCTTCCTTGTAGCCGGTTGCGGGGCAGGCAGTGAGGGTGGGTCGATAGGGCCTAATGCGTCGAGTAGTCCCACTACTGAACACGGAGGCACAAGAATGGACATGAGCCAGGCCGAGCGAACAGCTGAAGAATTGATTCAAGAAGCGATCCGTGGAGTGAGTCCCGAGCCGCATCTGGAGCCGTTCGGTGGAGGTGTGAAATCCTGTCAAGAACCCAGTGACGGCGGGTCCGAGGACCGTGTCACCCTGACACGGAACTACTGGCTCAAGGGGATTTCCCGAGACGACGCAAAGAGCGTGGTCCGGAAGGTCTTCGAGAACTGGAAGGAGGCCGGACACGTCGTTGACGCTGCGCCAGATTATGAACGTCGAGTCGTTGCGGCCAATTTGAGAAGCAAGCCGGACGACTTCCTCATGCAGGTGGCAATGGGGCTGGGCGGTCAGCTGAGCGTCGGCGTTACCTCTCCCTGTTTCTGGGACAAGAATCCAGTGTCCGAGTCTCTCGGCTACCCAGCACCCCGGACCGAGGCCGAGCTGCAAGACCGGCAGGAAGCCATGAACGGGGTGCGGTCCGTTTCCAGCCAGATCCTGGACAGCCTCGCCGGCGGGCGTCCTTCCAGTGACGAGCCCGCCGTTCTGGTGCGTCTGCAGGACGGCTCGTGCTACGCGGATCATCAGTGGACGTACACCTGTGAAGATGCCTCGACCGCAGAGCGGGCCTTCCACCAGATGGTGCGCACTCTGGGGGAGCGTGGATGGCGGATGGAGGAGCCGTCCGTAGAGGTGGCGCCGCAGGGCGGTGACTCCGTCGTGGTCCTGACACCGGACGAACACGAGGCAGGGGCCGGGGTGGTCCGGAACCGTGGAGAGGCCGTCATCAGCATTTCTGCCGCGTGGGAACGTGAATGGCCGCCGCCCTATATGCGCGAGGGCGGTCAGTAGGTCCGGTCGGCGACGATGTGCGCGGCGTGCTCCGTGGGCAGTCCCCAGTCGCCCAGATGCGCCGTGGTGAGCCGGGCGAGCCTGGCACCCCGGCGGGTGGGGGAGAGCAGCACGGTGAACTCTCGGGTGGGAACGGAATGTTCGGTTCGGGCGATTTGTTGGTTCGCATCACTCAGCATGGCCGGGCGTGCGTACCGTGAATAGCGACGAGGCCCTTACGTACGGTGATTTTCCCGTGCTTGTCCAGTGCTGTCCCGGCTGTCCGGGGTGACGTGCTGGGGAGGCCAGGGGTTGAGCAAGAACGGCATGCACGTTGGAAGTGCGGCACGGATGAGCGTGGATGAGACCGGTGCGGAGCGCGGTGACGTCGGGGCAGACGAGCCCGGCTCGCCGCCCTGGACGCGGGGGCCAAGGACCTCCGCGCCCGGCTGGGGCGCGGCG
>NZ_JBEOVN010000303.1:0-6032 GCF_040295565.1 Streptomyces sp. NPDC002785
GACCCCATCCTCGCTGCGTTGTCGGTCGTCGGCGCAGCCCGCTGCGCTCTCCTGCCTCCGCCTTGCGATCGCATGCACCAGACGCCCCCGGCCCCGCCCTGCGGGCGGACGACGCTACTCTCGAAACACGCTCCCGGGGCTGTGGAACGTCTGTGGAAGGCTCCAAGGCCAGGGGCGGCCCGCCGGTGGGCAACGCTATTCCACGATGTCGGTGCGGTACGGCACCATGGGGCCCATGGCTCCCACCCACGACCACCCCGGCGAGCAGGCGGCAAGTGACCCCGTCCGGCTGCTGGCGATTCGCGACACGCCGCTGTCGGTCGACGAGATCTTCCGGGCCGTCGGGGACGACGCCGCGGGCGGCACGGCGCTCTTCGTCGGGACGGTGCGCAACCACGACGGCGGTCAGGACGTCGGTGCGCTCGGGTACTCCTGCCACCCCTCGGCACAGGACGAATTGCGCCGGGTGGCCGAGAAGGTCGTCGCGGAATTCCCGGTCCGGGCGCTGGCCGCCGTCCATCGAGTGGGTGACCTCCAAGTGGGCGACCTCGCTGTGGTCGTCGCCGTCGCCTGCCCCCACCGCGCCGAGGCGTTCGAGGCGTGCCGCAAGCTGATCGACGACCTCAAGCACGAGGTTCCGATCTGGAAAAACCAGCGCTTTTCGGACGGCACCGAGGAGTGGGTCGGCGCCTGCTGAGCGCAAGGCGATCGGGTGGTTCTCCACCCCGATTTGCGTAACCGCACCCCTGCCGTGAGCGTTGGTCCTGCAGATGGTTAATCTGCTGATAGGTCAGTTGCGGTCGCTCATCGGGCAGGGAGGTCGTAATGGCAGCACTCGCGTGGTTGCTGATTCCGCTTTTCGCTGCACTCGGTGCTGCGATATGGGGAAGCTGGGCCACCCGAAATCGCACGGCCGGTGACGTCTCGGAACTCGCCGGGTACGCCCGGTTCCGTGAGGCGATGGAGAAATCGCACTCCGGTTCCGACGTCGTCTGACCCTCGAACGTCGCCGATCCGCATAGCGAAGCCAGGTGCCGACGCCCTTCGGCACAGCGCCACTCCCGGTTTCCCGCCCCGTCCGGACCGGCCCCGACGGTGCACTGAGAGACCCTTCCCGTACTGTCGTTCCATGCCACGCCGCACCGCGACGATGCTCGCCTCCACGCTGATCCTCATCGCGCTGCTCTGCGCAGGCGTGCTGATTCCAGTGCCGTATTCGGAGATGTCTCCGGGGCCGACCGTGAACACCCTCGGCAAGGTCGAAGGCGAACCCGTCCTGCAGATTTCCGGACACAAGACGTACCCGACGTCCGGCAATCTCAATATGACGACGGTCAGGGTCACCGGCGCCGACTACAAAATGAACCTCGTCGAGGCCGTCTACGGCTGGCTGGCCCACGACAGCGTGGTCGTACCGCACGACACCCTCTACCCGGACGGCAAGACCGAGCAGCAGTCCACGCAGGAGAACGCCGAAGAGTTCAGCCAGTCCCAGGAGAGCGCCAAGGTCGCCGCCCTGAACGAGCTGGGCATCCCGGTGTCGTCGCGCGTGGTGGTCTCCACGGTCATCAAGGGCAGCCCCGCCCAGGGCAAGCTGCACGCCGGCGATGTGATCAAGCAGGTCGACGGTACGGCGGTCAAGCAGCCCGGGGACGTCGCGAAGCTCGTCACTCGCCACAAGCCCGGCGAGGACGTCACGTTCACGATCATCCCGGCGAAGACGGCGCAGGCGGCGGAGAAGGCCGGCAAGGAGCCCGAGGGCAGTCGGAAGATCGTCATCACCACCGCGAAGGCTCCCAGGGAGAACCGCGCGATCGTCGGCATCCAGGCCGGGACGGATCACACGTTCCCGTTCCGGATCGACATCAAGCTCGCCGATGTCGGCGGCCCGAGCGCGGGTCTGATGTTCTCCCTGGGCATCATCGACAAGCTGACGCCCACCAAGCTCACGGGCGGCAAGTTCATCGCGGGCACCGGCACGATCGACGACAAGGGCAAGGTCGGCCCGATCGGCGGCATCAACATGAAGCTGGTCGGCGCGCGCAACGCGGGCGCCCGGTACTTCCTGACGCCGAACGACAACTGCAAGGCCGCCGCCTCCGACACCCCGAGCGGACTCACTTTGGTGAAGGTGAAGACGATCGACGACGCGAAGAAGTCGCTGGAGAAGATCCGGGCAGGGGACACGGCCGACCTGCCGAGCTGTTCGGCAGGCTGACCGCGCCCCCCTCGGCGGGGAAGCGGTGAGGTCAGGCCTCGAAGGTCGCGGCCAGTGCGTCGGCCAGGCCGGGCACCAGGCCGGCACCGGTCCGCACCTCGCTCGGGGAGTCCTTCTCGCGGAGCCGTACGGCCGACTCACGCGCACCGTCCCGGAGGACGGCCACGGTCATCCGCACCTCCTGGCGCTCCGGGTGCTTGGCGACCCACTTGGTCAGCTGAGCATCGCTGAGCCCCTCCGGCACGGAAGCCTCTGCGGACGGCGGCAGCATCAGACGCTCCACAGTCATCGCGCATCCGATCACCGAGTCGGGCCAGGCGATCGTGGCGAGGAACTCGTCCAGGGCGGTGCCCGGCGGAAGCTCCTCCTGCTCGATGGGGGTGAGTGAGGCGGTCGGGGAGTCGGCGCTGTCGAGACCGAGCTGGGCGGCGAGGCCGGGCTCCTGGGCGCGCAGCCGGGCGGTGTCGACGAGAGCGAAGAGCCGGGCCGGCTGGTCCCAGCCGAGGCCGGAGATGTACTCGTCGATCTCGAGCACTGCGACGGTGAGGGGGCTCGCGGCCATCGGGGGGCCTGAGGGGGAAACGTTGGGCATGGCCCACATCCTGCCTCCTTCCGCCCCGGTAACGGGAACTAGGTAAAGCATCAGTAAGTTGCATAGGTGGGCTCTACGACCGCTGGGCCCGCTTCACACGACCCGCGAACTTCGAGGTGCGCACGTTGGCTTTCCAGATGCCGGACCGCGGCGGAGGCCCGACCGGGCCACGGATCAGAGTCGGCCGCCCGTCCCGGCGCGCCCGTACCCTGCTCATGACACTGGGCGTCCTGGCGGTTCTCGCCATGGCGTTCGTCATGTTCGCCGGGTTCTGGACGGACTGGCTCTGGTACCGGTCGGTCGCTTATTCGTCCGTCTTCACCACCACTCTGTGGACCAAGATCGGGCTGTTCTTCGTCTTCGGACTGCTGATGGCGGTCGCTGTAGGCCTGAACATCTGGCTCGCGCACCGGCTCCGGCCGCCGCTGAGCGCGATGTCGCTGGAACAGCAGAGCCTGGACCGCTACAGGATGAGCCTCGCCCCGTACAAGAAGTGGGTGCTGCTCGCGATCACCGCGCTCGTCGGGCTGATCGCCGGAGCATCCGCCTCCGGTCAGTGGCGCACCTGGCTGATGTATGTGAACGGCGTGGCGTTCAACCAGAAGGATCCCCAGTTCCATCTGGACGTGTCCTTCTACGCCTTCGACCTGCCCTGGTATCGCTTCCTGCTGGGCTTCGGCTTCGCGGCCACGGTGCTCTCGCTGATCGCCGCCGCGCTGACCCACTATCTGTACGGCGGGCTCCGCATCACCAGCCCCGGCGCGCGGGCGACCGGCGCGGCCACCGGCCATCTGTCGGTGCTGCTCGGTGTCTTCGTGTCGCTGAAGGCCGTGGCGTACTGGCTCGACCGTTACGGCCTGGCCGTGAAGTCCAGCGACTTCAAGGCCACGGACAACTGGACCGGCCTGCGGTACGTCGACGCCAACGCCTACCTTCCGGCGAAGACCATTCTGTTCTGCATCGCCGCGATCTGCGCCGTGCTCTTCTTCGCCACGCTGTGGCGCCGCACCTGGCAGCTTCCGGTGATCGGCTTCGGTCTGATGGTGCTCTCGGCGATCCTGATCGGCGGGCTGTACCCGGCGATCGTGCAGAAGTTCCAGGTCCAGCCGAACGAGCAGGCCAAGGAAGCGCCGTTCATCCGGAAGAACATCGAAGCGACGCGTGACGCGTACGACATCGACAACGCGCAGGTCCACGACTACTCGGGCAAGAGCACGACGAACGACGACGCCAAGCTGCGCGCCGGCGCGGACGACGCCGCCAGTTACCGGGTGATGGACCCCAACGTCGTCTCCCCGGCCTTCCAGCAGCTCCAGCAGAAGAGGAACTACTACCAGTTCCCCAAGACGCTGGACGTGGACCGCTACAAGGACGCCGCCGGCAAGGACCAGGACACGGTCATCGGTCTGCGCGAGCTCAACCTCGACGGCATCCCCAAGCGCAACTGGATCAACGACCACTTCACCTACACCCACGGCTACGGCGCCATCGCGGCCCGGGGCACGACGACCGGCAAGAACCCGAAGGGTTCCCCGGACTTCACCGAGTCCGGTCTGCCGACCACGGGTGAGCTCGGCAAGTACGAGCAGCAGATCTACTACGGCGAGAAGACCGAGCAGTACTCCATCGTCGGCGGGCCCCAGAAGGAGCTCGACTACGAGGAGGACGGCGAGAAGACCACCAGCTACCAGGGCAACAGCGGGGTCAGTCTCTCCAACGCCTTCAACCGGGCCGCGTACGCGGTGGCGTTCAGTGAGCCGCAGATCCTCTACTCGGGGGCCATCGGCGAGGGCTCGCGGGTTCTCTACAACCGCACGCCCAAGGAGCGCGTCGAGGCGGTCGCCCCGTGGCTGACCATCGACGGCGACGCCTACCCGGCCGTGGTGAACCACCGCATCCAGTGGGTCGTCGATGCGTACACCACCACCAACGGCTACCCGTACGCCTCCCGTACGACGCTCGGTGACACCACGGCCGACTCGCTGACCACCAACCAGCGGGCGGTCGTCGCCCAGCAGAACCAGGTCAACTACATCCGCAACTCGGTGAAGGCCACCGTCGACGCGTACGACGGCAAGGTCAAGCTCTACGAGTGGGACACCAAGGACCCGGTCCTCAAGACCTGGAGCAAGGCGTTCCCGGGGACCGTGGAGCCCAAGGCGGACATTCCGCAGGAGCTCAGGGACCATCTGCGGTACCCGCAGGACCTGTTCAAGGTGCAGCGGGAGCTGCTCACCCGCTACCACGTCACCAATCCCGCCCAGTTCTACAGCGGCAGTGACGCGTGGCAGGTCCCGGACGACCCGACCAACAAGCAGTCCGGTGCCGTCCCGCCGTACTACCTGAGCATAAAGATGCCGGACCAGACGGCCCAGAAGTTCTCGCTGACGACGACGTTCACCCCGAAGGGGCGGCCCGACCTCGGGGCGTTCATGGCGGTGGACGCCGATGCGGCCAGCAAGGACTACGGCACGATAAGGCTGTTGAGAGTCACCACCACGGTGAAGGGCCCCGGCCAGGTACAGAGTGAGCTCAACGGCAACGACGACGTCGCCGAGTTCGTGAGAAATCTCAAGGGAACCGACTCCGATATCGAGTACGGCAATCTGCTGACCGTGCCGCTCGAAGGAGGTTTCCTCTACATCGAGCCGGTGTACACGCGCGGTGGCACGCAGAACTATCCGCTGCTGCGCAAGGTCGCCGCCTCGTACGGCTCGAAGACCGTCTTCGAGAACAGCCTCGGGGAGGCGCTCAACGCGGTCTTCGGGGTGACGGAATCCGGCACCACCCAGCCGCCCGCGGAGACCACCCGGCCACCGGGCAACACCACGCAGCCACCGGCCACCGGTGACGCGGCGCTGAAGAAGGCGATCGCGGATGCGCAGAAGGCCTACGCGGAAGGCGAGGCAGCCCTGAAGAAGCAGGACTGGAGCGCCTACGGCAAGGCCCAGGCGGATCTGCAGGACGCGTTGCAGCGTGCGGCGGCCGCCCAGCCCAAGCCAGGCAGTGCGAATAATGCGGGCAATTCGGGCGGTGCAGCCAAAACGCCCGATGCTGGTAGCGGTGGCTGAGTAACTCGGTAAAGGCTCACCCCCGCGTCGTGGTACGGTTTCAACACAACGACGCGGGGTGGAGCAGCTCGGTAGCTCGCTGGGCTCATAACCCAGAGGTCGCAGGTTCAAATCCTGTCCCCGCTACTGAAAGACGAAGGCCCGGATCCTT